>JAUXDP010000021.1 GCA_030618325.1 Methylococcaceae bacterium
TTATTGATAAATTCAATGGCTACCTGCATGATATGCTCACCTAGCATTAATATTAAATCAGATTCCTCAGCAATGGGAATGAACTCATCGGGTGAAATCGACCCAAATTCGGGATTAGACCACCTGGAAAGGCTTTCATAACCCACAATATGATCATTATTGAAAATGGGTTGAAAATGGACCTCCAGTTGTTTGTTTTCTACCGCTAAACGAAGTTCATTTTCTAATTCCAGTTTGCGTTTGGTTGCTGAGGTATGTTGGTTTTTATAGGAGGTGTGTTCTTTTTTATAGAAATTATAACTTCCTTTGCGTATTCTTTTGGCCTCATACATAGAGCTGTCAGCATGCTGAACCAATGCAGCCATGTCACAGCCATCCTCAGGGCAACACGCTATGCCAATACTCGCTGAAAGGGTTAACTTTCTTTGTGCCAATTCAATTGGCTCATTTAGTGAAGCAAGAATTTGCTCAGTGATAGTAATAATTTCTTGATGATCATGATATGGAATTAACAGCATAAATTCATCACCACCGATTCGTGCGACTTCCCCTTTCAATGAAAGCACACTGGAAATTCTTTTACCCGTTTCCTGGATAAGTTTATCTCCAACAGGGTGACCATAACTGTCATTTACAAATTTAAGCCCATCCATATCAAGATACAATAAAGCAAATTTTTGCTGCTTGCAATGATAGTTATGAAGGTATTGAGTGAAGGATTCATCAAGTGCCGCGCGATTTTTTAAACCAGTGATGCTGTCTTGGTAAGCAATTTTTTCAAGCTTTTCATTAAGCAGCTTTAGTTCAGTAATATCTGTGATTATTCCACAAAGACAATCGCCTAACTTAGGATCCTCAAAGAAGAATTTTTTAGTTTGGATAATGCGAGTATTGCCAAAAGCATCAGTGTGTTTTTCCTCATTGATGTTAGCTTGTCTGGATTTGAATACTTTGTCATCCATCTCCCAAAAAACATCTGCTTCTTCTTTAGGAGATAAATCATAATCTGATTTACCAATCAAATCATCATAGCTACGTCCAATCAACTGACATAAAGCATCATTAACAAATATTAATTGATGTTTTTTATTCTTGATAAAAATGGGAGAAGTAATCGAGTTTATTAACTTTGTTAATAATTTAGCGCTATATGTTGTTTTCCTGGCCATGATTAATCCATAATTTATTATTTTTATTATGCTTGATAATACACGGGTTTTTGGAAAAATATCAATTCAAATATTCGACGGTAAATATATATTACACCCGATTTCTTAGTTTGCCCTTTAGTTATCAGGGCAAACTAAAGATTTGTTGGTTGCTCGACGAGTTGATAAGATGCCATTTGTTTTATTTTTTCCGGATTAAATGAAATCTCTAGTTTTTTCATCGGGCCATTTAAACTATAGTGACCGAACACCACAACCAGCACTTGTTCCTGGTTACGCACTGATAAAAATCATTGTTGCCGGAATATGTGGAACCGATCTGGAAATTGCTAAAGGATATGCTGACTTTTATGGCGTGTTAGGGCATGAATTCGTTGGTATTGTCGAAGATGTTGCAGATCATTCTGACAGTCTATGGGTAGGCAAGCGAGTTGTTGGAGCTATCAATATTGGCTGTATGCAATGTGCCGTTTGTTTAACTTATGGTGCAGCGCATTGTCCTAATCGTCAGGTTTTGGGAATTCGTGGCAAAGACGGTTGTTTTGCAGAATACATTACTTTACCCGTTCGGAATCTACATGCTGTTCCTGACTGTGTTTCGGATAATTCTGCCGTGTTTACAGAACCTTTAGCGGCTGCTTGCCGCATCAGGGAGCAATTATTGATTAATCCGGCAAAGCATATTGCAGTCGTCGGGTGTGGACGGTTAGGTCTATTAATTGGCGCAACTCTTCGTATAACAGGTAGTGAGGTTACTATGCTGGCAAGGCGAAGTGAAAGCCTAAAGCTTCCAGAGCAATGGAGTTTATCCACTGCGCTGGTGGATGATTATTCGGAGAATAGTTTTGATCTGGTCGTTGAAGCAACGGGGAATGAGTCGGGTCTTAGCCAATCAATAAAACTGGTCAAGCCATTAGGAACATTAATACTTAAAAGCACTTTTCAAAACCCAGGCACTATTGATCTAACTAAGTTGGTAGTTGCCGAAATCACCGTAACAGGTTCACGCTGTGGGGCATTTTCTCCTGCTTTACGTTTGTTGGAGCAAGGGCTTATCGATGTCGAATCTACAATTGACAAGCAGTTTCCTCTTGAAGAAGGCTTTGCTGCCATGCAATACGCTGCAAAGCAGGGTGTGCGGAAGGTGCTATTAAAGCTGTAATGAAAAATTCACTACGAGGGTAAATTTATTTTTGGTCAGACAGCCTCTTAGTAAACAAAGATCTGACTTTAAAAACATTTACGACATACGATTGAAAAATAATATAGTGAGTTTTAACGCTCGCTATAAAACCGTGTTCACCAAAATATTTAAGCGAAAGCTGTTTCATTTTTGCCCGCAATGCGACTATTCGTGCTTTGATATAGATATGAATGGGTGAATTGATAAATCTATCAATCCAGCTCATGATGTATTCGTAGGCAGTTTTCAACCAATGAAAAGTCATTAATTTATCTTTGGTTAAATCAAAAAGCCAAAAGGTAAAAGCTGCTACGGGAATTTTCAAGGCATAAACAAAAATGCCAGAAAAAATATGGCCATTAATGACGAAAAAACCTGACAAAAACCCCATAGCTTCGGCTATCCCCAGAATAAAAATGAATACGCCAAGCAAAAGATGGCGGTTCATTCCCAAACAAGTTTTTTTTAGGGACTCCAGAACAACAAGGCCCTTGATGTACTGATAAATCGGTTTGGCAAAAACATTCCATATCAGTTCTTCAAACAGGATATAGCCGACAACAAGAATGCTTTCCAGCGATTTAATTACAAAATTCTTTGCTTCAATATTGTTCATGCTCAAGGAATATAAATTGGGGAAACATTAAATTTATTTGGTGGCTATGTTTAAAAATCACAAGTTTGAAACCAGAAATTTGCGATAGGCATATCACTTACAAGTATGTTAATTACATTAAAATGTAATCATGTACAAATAATAACAATTTTAAGGAGATATTTTACTAAAATGTGGTCTATATTTTTAGTATTGCAGCAGAACACTACAGCGGAGCCAATATATGAGTATTTTTGATCACTATACAACCCGGTTTGAAGAATCGAAAGAAGAAGAGTTAAGTATTCAGGAATATCTGGATCTGTGTAAAAAAGATCCTTTAACATACGCCAGCCCGGCTGAAAGGATGTTAGCTGCTATTGGCGAACCTGAGTTATTTGACACCCATAATGATCCGATGCTTAGTCGGCTGTTCTCTAATAAAGTCATAAAAATATATCCGGCATTTCGGGAATTTTATGGCATGGAAGATGTGATTGAACAAATTGTGTCTTATTTCAAACATTCTGCGCAGGGACTGGAAGAAAAAAAACAGATACTCTATTTGTTGGGTCCGGTCGGAGGTGGCAAATCTTCTTTAGCGGAACGGCTGAAAGCTTTGATGGAGAAAATTCCGTTTTACGCCATTAAAGATTCCCCTGTATTTGAATCACCGCTGGGACTTTTTAATGTCGATGAGGATGGAGAGATTCTGGAAACAGATTATGGCATTCCAAACCGATATGTGAATACCATCATGTCGCCATGGGCAACTAAGCGTTTGTATGAATACAATGGCGATATTCGCAAATTCAAAGTTATTAAAATTCGCCCCTCTATTTTACGGCAAATTGCGGTTACTAAAACTGAGCCGGGTGATGAGAATAATCAGGATATTTCATCCCTGGTAGGTAAAGTGGATATTCGCAAACTTGAGCAATATTCCCAAGATGACCCGGATGCCTACAGCTATTCAGGAGGGTTATGTCACGCTAATCAGGGTATGCTCGAATTTGTGGAAATGTTCAAGGCACCCATTAAGGTTTTGCATCCGTTGTTAACGGCTACTCAGGAAGGGAATTATAAAGGAACGGAGGGTTTTCCTGCTATTCCATTTGATGGCATCATTTTAGCCCATTCCAATGAGTCAGAATGGCAGGCATTTAAGAATAACAAAAATAATGAGGCATTTCTGGATCGTATTTATATCGTCAAAGTGCCGTATTGTTTGCGGGTTTCAGAAGAGCTAAAGATTTATAACAAATTGCTAGAACATAGCTCTTTGAACAATGCTCCTTGTGCGCCAGGTACTTTGGAAATGATGGCTCAATTTGCAATACTGTCTCGATTGCATGAGCCTGATAATTCCAATATTTTTTCAAAAATGAGAGTCTATAATGGTGATAATCTGAAAGACACGGATCCCCATGCAAAGTCTTATCAGGAATACCGCGACTATGCCGGTGTGGATGAAGGCATGACCGGTTTATCAACCCGATTTGCATTCAAGATCTTATCCAAGGTTTTTAACTTTGACGATTCCGAAATTGCTGCCAACCCGGTGCATCTTATGTACGTGATTGAACAACAAATCAGTCGGGAACAGTTTCCACCAGAGATAGAAGAAAAGTATATCTCTCATCTTAAAGGCTATCTGACCCAGAAGTATATCGAATTTATCGGTAAAGAAATTCAAACGGCTTATCTTCAGTCCTATTCTGAGTACGGCCAAAATATCTTTGATCGCTATGTGACCTATGCTGATTATTGGATTCAGGACACTGATTACCGTGATCCGGATACCGGAGAAATGTTTGACCGGTCTTTACTCAATGATGAGTTAGAAAAAATAGAGAAACCTGCAGGTATTAGCAATCCAAAAGATTTCCGTAATGAAATTGTCAATTTTGTATTACGTGCCAGGGCGAACAACAAAGGGAAAAATCCGGCCTGGACCAGTTATGAAAAACTGCGTACTGTAATCGAAAAGAAAATGTTTTCGACGACAGAAGACCTCTTGCCAGTTATATCCTTTAATGCAAAAGCATCGCCAGATGATCAGAAAAAACATGAAGAATTCATCGATCGGATGGTTGAAAATGGCTATACCGAGAAACAGGTCAGGTTATTATGCGAATGGTATTTGAGAGTTCGTAAATCATCTTAGCTTAGCAAGGAGATTTGAGTGTCAAGGATTGTTGATAGACGTCTTAACGGTAAGAATAAAAGTGCTGTCAACCGGCAGAAATTCATTCGCCGTTTTCGGAATCAGATCAAAAAGGCCGTCGCTGATGCTATAGCAGAACGCAGTGTTACTGATCTGGATAAAAGCGAAAAAGTGTCAATTCCAACAAAAGACACATCAGAACCTTTTTTTCACCACGGCGAAGGAGGCCAGCGAGAACGTATCCATCCTGGTAATAAAGAATTTCAGCAAGGCGATAGATTTCCCCGCCCAAAAGGTGGTGCAAAAGGCCGTGGTAAACAAGCCTCAGATAGTGGGGAAGGTCTGGATGATTTTATTTTTGAACTCACCCGGGAAGAATTCCTGGAGTTTTTTTTTGAAGACCTGGAATTGCCAAATTTGGTAAAAACCAAATTAGCAACCATTAACGAAACCAAAAAAGTGCGTGCTGGGCATACCAGTGAAGGCGTTCCCTCTAATATTAATATTATTCGTTCTTTACGCGGTGCGATGGGTAGACGCATTGCTTTGCGAGCGCCCTATAATAACAGGTTGAAGCAAGCCGAAGCTGAACTGGAAACGTTGCTTAAACAGCATGACAAAAGCCATGCAGTAGTAAAAGTATTAGAAGAAGAAATCGAGCAGCTAAAGAAAAAAATAAAACGTATTCCGTTTATTGATACTTTTGATCTCCGTTACGATAATCGTATCGATCAACCCAAGCCGACAACCCAGGCGGTTATGTTCTGCATTATGGATGTTTCAGGGTCAATGGGCTATCAAGAAAAGGACATGGCCAAGCGATTCTTTATGCTGCTGTATCTTTTTCTCACCCGGACTTATGAAAAAATCCAGGTGGTTTTTATTTCTCATCACACCGTCGCCAGTGAAGTTGATGAGCAAACTTTCTTTTATTCTCGAGAAACCGGAGGTACTGTCGTATCCAGTGCGCTGGAACTAACCAGTAAAATTATCCAGGAACGTTTTCCCACTTCAGAATGGAATATTTATGCTGCCCAGGCATCAGATGGCGACAACTGGGATAATGATTCTGTTGCTTGCAGGAAAATCATGACTGAGCGGATTATGCCTTATGTGCAGTATTATGCTTACATAGAAATTACCGAGGATCGGCATCAGAATCTTTGGCAGGAGTACCTGAGTCTGAAATCTGACTGGGGAAATTTCGCTATGCAGCGCATTGAACAAATAGTGGATATTTATCCTGTTTTTCGTAAACTTTTCCAAAAGCAATCAGAATGAGCCGAAAACCTATTTCAGAAACATCAGAATGGACTTTCGAGCTGATCGAAAAATACCATCAGGAAATACAGCGGATCGCTAGGGATTTTGGTCTGGATACTTATCCTGTGCAATTGGAAATTATTACTGCAGAGCAAATGATGGATGCCTATGCTTCGGTAGGTATGCCGATTGGTTATACCCATTGGTCGTTTGGTAAAGAGTTCGTTAAAAATGAAGGCCAGTACAAAAGAGGCCAAATGGGGTTAGCCTATGAGATTGTTATTAACTCAGATCCTTGTATAGCCTATTTAATGGAAGAAAACAGCATGACGATGCAGGCTTTGGTCATTGCTCATGCTGCTTATGGGCATAACTCTTTTTTCAAAAATAATTATTTGTTCAAGACCTGGACCAGTGCAGATGCCATCATAGACTATTTGTTATTTGCCAAAAACTACATTGCCAAATGTGAGGAACGTTATGGCGAAGAACAGGTTGAGGCTATTCTCGACTCCTGTCATGCATTAAAAAACTTTGGTGTTGATCGTTATAAACGGCCAGCACAATTATCGATGGCAGAAGAGCGGGAGAGACAGCAGGAACGGGAAGAATATCTACAATCTCAAGTAAACCAGCTATGGAGAACTGTTCCTGCTAAAGAACAACAGACCGACGATCTAATAAAAGAAACCTGTTTCCCCGAAGAGCCTGAAGAAAATATTCTTTATTTTATCGAAAAGAATGCGCCTTTGCTGGAGCCTTGGCAGCGTGAAATTGTTCGTATCGTCCGTAAGATTGCTCAGTATTTCTATCCACAGCGCCAGACTCAGGTTATGAATGAGGGTTGGGCGACTTTCTGGCATTATACAATTTTGAATCAACTCTATGACGAAGGATTAGTTACCGATGGCTTTATTATCGAGTTTTTACAATCACATACCAATGTGGTTTATCAGCCCGCTTTTGACAGCCCCTATTATTCCGGTATAAATCCTTATGCTTTGGGCTTTGCCATGATGACGGATATTCGTCGTATTTGCGAAAACCCAACCGATGAAGACAAACATTGGTTTCCTGATATAGCGGGGAGTGACTGGCTCAAGACTATGCATTTTGCGATGCAGAATTTTAAGGATGAAAGCTTCATTAGCCAGTATTTATCACCTAAAGTCATTCGTGATTTTAAGCTTTTTTCGGTACTGGACGATGATCGAGAAAAAGATATTGAAGTAACTTCCATTCATAACGAAATCAATTATCAATATATTCGCCAGTCCTTATCGGAGCAATATAACCTGGGTAGTATCGAACCTAATATCCAGGTTTTTAATGTTAATCGGAGTGGTGATCGATCTCTCATTTTAAGACACACTCAATTTAATCGAATGCCCCTCGATAAAAGTGCTGCTGAAGTGATGAAACATGTCAGAAGGCTCTGGGGGTTTGATGTTTACCTTGAAACTGTATCTGAAAATGGCTCGGTGGTGCAAGTGTTTGAATGTGGCAGTAGCGGGCTATTTACATTTTAGCAGACACTAATTCTGTCCAACAACTGGTGTAATGTGGCGAACGTTTTTCTACTTTGAATTGCCAGCGTTTATCAAACCCTCTGGATGCCAGAGCGGTAGAATTTGGGAATCGCAGGTTGATTTGATCCATTGTGTTCATGAGTCGTCGGGAATTGATGTTTTCAGCATTGGCAGATATATCAAATATATCTATCTGTCTGGGTGCAGTTTCGGCTTTGATATGGCTCAACTGCACCGCACAGTGATGGTAGCGATAGCCGGTTTTGAAAATCTGATTTAGTAGATATTTGGCTGTGCTGACTATTTTCCGGGTGTCTTGAGTGGCGTGATTCAGTTTTAAATTTGCAGAACGCTGATATTGGGGTTCGTTGAGATTGAATGGGTTGGTTTTGATGGTAATCCCAATTGAATCTGTAACTGATTTTTGGGCTCTAAGTTTTTCCGCTGCCCGGCTGCAAAAATCTGTTAAAGCTTCGGCTAAAACAGGACGTGTTGTAATGCGGTTTCTGAAGCTTCTTGAGCAAATAATTTGTTGTTTATCCGGCGCGACTTCTTCTAGCGAAAGACAGGCAGAGCCATTTAGTTCCCGTACGGTTCGAGCAATAACGACACTGAATTGTGAGCGTATAAAATCTACTGGCTGATGCGCCAGATCCCATGCGCTTGTGATGCCCAACCGGTTTAGTTTTTTTGTTGTTTGTGAGCCTATTCCCCAAACCTCATTTACCGGAACTCGGTGCATCAATTTATTGCGGTGAGAAGGGCTGGTCAGGTCAACAACGCCTTCAGTCTTCTGCCATTTTTTGGCAGCAAAATTAGCCAGCTTTGCCAGGGTTTTTGTTGGTCCTATGCCCACGCAAACAGGAAGGCCTGTATTGCGCCAGATGCTTTTTCTAATTTGCTGCCCATAGGCTGTTGGGTTTTGTTCGGCAATGCCAGTTAAATCCAGAAAAGCCTCGTCAATGGAATAAACTTCCAGGCGGGGCGTGAATTCTTCCAATACACTCATAACGCGCATGGACAAGTCTGCGTACAATGCGTAATTTGATGAGAATAATTGTATGTTATGTTTTTTGATTAGATGCTCAATCTGATGGACTGGGACTGCCATTTTTATACCTAGTTTTTTGACTTCCCCGCTTCGACTGATAATGCAGCCATCATTATTGCTTAGCACGGCAACCGGTTTGTCCCAAAGGTCAGGCCGGAACACGCGCTCGCAACTGACATAAAAATTATTGCAGTCAACCAGGGCAAAGCATGAGTTAAACGGCATGAATGACTGAGGTAACCACGCCCCAGATAACCATATCGATATCTTCATGAATAGTGATGTCCGAGTAGGCGGGGTTTTCCGCAGCAAGCGTGATTTTTCCATCGGTGTTTGTTAGGCGTTTGACGGTTAACTCACCATTTAGTGCGCAGATCACGATTTTTCCGGGTATTGGCTCAATTGAACGGTCAACAACCAAGATATCGTTGGGATGAATGCCGGCATCCAACATTGATTCTCCTTCTGCTCGTACGAAGAAAGTAGCTGCCGGTTTTTGTATCAGCAAATCGTTTAGATCCAGGGTTTTTTCAATATAGTCATCAGCTGGCGAAGGAAAGCCCGCTGCTACTTTTCCGGTGAAAAGTGGTAATTTGATCGAGCTTGGATGGTTTGCCGGAAATAATAGTGTTGAGAATAAATCTGGCACTTGTTGGGCTAGTTTTTTTCTGGTTTCCAGTAGCGTTTTAAGTTCTGGAATGATACTTTCCGGAACCCGAATTGCTTTAGTGGTTTCGCCATAAATGGAGGAGCCTTTTTTGCGTCCTGCGCCCGGTCTGGCGCCACCACTTTTTTTTGCTGATTGAATCATAAATAGAGCCTGTTAATATTTATGAAAAGTGTACACTATTCATAATGAGTAGTGCAATATTGTTAATAAGAATATGCTGAAATTTTTTAGTTGATAGAGGAAATAAAGGCTCAAGTCTTATATTGCAGCACCTTTTATTATGTTATGCTCTATCGCAAACATTATGAACACTGTAATGAGGAAATTTTTACTGCCGGTTTTTGGGCTGATGGTTTTGCTGTTGCCCGTGACGACCCACGCCGTAGATTTAATGGAAGAACGATTGGATCTGACACACCACTTTGTCGGATATATGTCATTGTTTGTACTTGCACTTGCTTATTTTCTAGTTGTTCTTGAGGAACAAATTCATTTACATAAATCCAAGCCAGTACTGCTTGCTGCGGGCATTATTTGGGTGCTGATTGCGATTGTATATCAGAGGCACGGCATTGATACTGCTGCGGAAGTTGCTTTAAGGCACAGTTTCCTCGAATATTCAGAGCTTTTTTTCTTCCTGCTGGTAGCAATGTCCTATATTAACGCCTTGATTAATCGAGATGTGTTCGATGCATTGCGTTACTGGTTGATAGTAAGAGGTTTCGGTTACCGGTCATTATTCTGGATTACCGGCATTCTGGCTTTCTGTATTTCTCCGGTTGCGGACAATCTGACTACAGCATTGATTATGTGCACTGTGGTTATGACAGTAGGTGTTCAGCAGCCAAAATTCATGACGATTTCCAGTGTCAATATCGTCGTTGCGGCAAATGCTGGTGGTGCGTTCAGTCCCTTTGGAGACATCACCACTCTAATGGTCTGGCAAAAAGGCATCATTGAATTTTCCAGTTTCTTCCAATTGTTTATTCCTGCGGTTGTTAATTTTGTGGTGCCCGCAATATGTATGCATTTTAGTATTCCAAAAGGTAAACCTGAAATACCTGATGGTAAGGTTGTTGAAATTGCAGACGGTGGACTGGTGATTGCCGGACTTTTTTTACTAACTATTCTTACTGCTGTTTGTTTTCATGGTTTTCTACATCTTCCACCTGCGATTGGTATGTTAACGGGGTTGGGTTATTTGAAGTTTTTCAGTTATTATCAAAGCACAATTTATCGTAGGGAGCAGGTCGTCCCTGGGGAGGTGCATAACGGAAAGTTGCAAGGGGAACCTATTGATGTTTTTAAACACATTGCTGATGCGGAATGGGATACACTATTTTTTTCTATGGCGTAATAATGGCAGTGGGTGGGTTGGGTTTTATTGGTTACTTAAGTTTGGCCTCTGAATTTATCTATGGGGAAATGGGCGCTACAACAGCCAACATTCTGGTTGGAGTTATTTCAGCAGTCATTGATAACATACCGATCATGTATGCGGTGTTGACTATGAAACCTGCTATGCCGGAGGTTCAATGGTTACTGGTAACGTTGACTGCCGGAGTAGGTGGTAGTTTGTTATCTGTAGGTTCTGCTGCGGGAGTTGCGTTAATGGGCCAGGCGCGGGGGATTTACACTTTTTTCAGTCATCTGAAATGGTTGCCTGCTATTGCGCTGGGCTATTTTGCAAGTATTTATGTGCACTTTTTGATTAATGGATAATAATGTTATCGGTTATCGGTTATCGGTTATCGCCATTTTCATCGATTATGTTTCTTTGAAGAACCGCAAACCGTAAGCTGATAACCGTGAACATGTATTATTCATATTGGGGCAATTCGTGAGAATGGGTCCTCGTTATTCACCTGTTTATGGTATCCTTAAGAGTTCTTTATTAGCTTAACTTTTGAACATTAAATCATGCGGACACGGATTAAAATTTGCGGATTTACTCGTGTCGAAGATGCAGTTTTTGCATCTCACTCAGGCGTTGATGCAATTGGATTGGTTTTTTATCCTCCCAGCCCCAGAAATGTACAGCTTGCACAGGCGCGTGAAATTGTTCAAGAATTGCCAGCATTTACATCAGTTGTCGCGCTATTTGTAGATGAGCATGAACGTCGGATCAAAGAAGTATTAAGAGCAGTCCCAATAGATATTATTCAGTTTCATGGTGATGAAGATGCTGAAGCTTGTCGGATATATAATAAACCTTATATTAAGGCGTTGCGTATGCAGCAGGATATTGATATTGCTCATTGTGCAGACACCTACCATGATGCTGCCGGTTTGTTGCTGGATGCGTATCATCCGGATACCAAAGGAGGGACAGGCGACAAATTTGATTGGGCAATGATCCCACAGCAATATACATTTCCCCTTATTTTGGCAGGTGGGCTGGATGCAGATAATGCAAAACAGGCGGTACAATCTGTAAAACCGTATGCGCTGGATGTGAGTACGGGTGTAGAAGTACAAAAAGGCATCAAAGATGCTGTTAAAATGGCGGCATTTGTAGAACAAGTTTATCAAGCGGACAGAATTAAATAAGATGACAGAAACATATAATATGCCTGATGAAAGAGGACATTTTGGTCCCTACGGTGGAATGTTCGTGGCAGAAACATTGATGTTGCCTATTCAGGAATTAAATCAGGCGTATCAGCGCTATATGGAAGACCCGGAGTTCATCGCAGAGCTAGATGCTGATTTACAGCATTATGTGGGGCGGCCTTCACCGTTATATTACGCTGAACGCTGGAGCAAAGAGCTGGGCGGTGCGCAAATTTATTTAAAACGGGAAGATTTGAATCATACCGGAGCGCATAAAGTTAACAATACCATTGGCCAAGCTTTGTTGGCTAAACGCATGGGAAAAACCCGAATTATTGCCGAAACCGGAGCTGGTCAGCATGGTGTGGCTACTGCGACAGTGGCGGCCAGATTAGGGCTTGAGTGTGTGGTTTATATGGGGGCTGTTGATGTTCAGCGACAAGCACTTAATGTTTATCGAATGAAGCTGCTGGGCGCTAAAGTTGTTGCTGTTGAGTCAGGATCAAAAACCTTAAAAGATGCTTTGAATGAAGCGCTTAGAGATTGGGTTACCCACGTTGACGATACCTTTTATATTATTGGTACAGTGGCAGGGCCTCATCCTTATCCGGCAATGGTCAGGGATTTTCAGACAGTGATTGGTCGTGAGGCCAAGCAGCAATGTCAGGAAATGACAGACGGCTTGCCAGATGCTTTGGTGGCTTGTGTGGGTGGGGGTTCCAATGCTATTGGCCTTTTTTATCCCTTTATTGATGATGCAAGTGTGAAAATGTTTGGCGTAGAAGCGGCCGGTGATGGTATTGAAACCGGACGTCATTCGGCGCCATTGTGTGCCGGTCGCCCTGGCGTTTTACACGGTAATCGCACCTATTTGATGGAAGACGATGATGGTGAGATTATAGAAACGCACTCAATTTCTGCGGGACTTGATTATCCCGGTGTTGGCCCTGAACATGCCTGGTTAAAAGATATCGGCAGGGTAGAGTATGTCAACATTACAGATGATGAAGCTTTGCAAGGTTTTCATGCCTTAACCCAAATGGAAGGTATCATACCGGCTTTAGAATCCAGTCATGCCATGGCTTATACGATGAAGCTGGCACCAACTATGGATAAGCAGCAAATTATTATTGTCAATCTTTCTGGTCGTGGCGATAAAGATATGCACACCATGGCTGAGCGCGAAGGTATCAAAATATGAGCAGGTTAGCAGCAAAATTTGTTGAATTATCCAATGCTGGGCGTAAGGCACTCATTCCTTTCATAACAGCAGGCGATCCGAGCCCTGAGTTTACCGTTCCTATGATGCACGCTATGGTTTCAGCTGGCGCTGATATTATTGAGCTCGGAGTGCCTTTTTCTGACCCGATGGCCGATGGTCCAGTTATTCAACGAGCCAGCGAGCGAGCACTTGAACAGGGGATGAGTTTACGTAAGGTATTGCAGATTGCAACGCAATTCAGAAGTCAGGATCAAAAGACGCCATTGGTAATAATGGGTTATTTGAATCCGATCGAAGCGATGGGTTATGAGCAATTTGCTAACGCAGCCAGGAAAGCGGATATTGATGGTGTCATTACTGTTGACATGCCTCCTGAAGAAGCTGATGAATATGTTGCCTTATTAGGCAGCCAAAATATCGATCCTGTTTTTCTGTTGTCACCGAATAGTAGTGATGAACGTATTAAGAAAGTGGCGGCAGTGACTAGTGGCTACCTTTATTATGTATCCTTGAAAGGAGTAACTGGTGCCGGGCATTTAGATACCGATGAGGTGGCCAGAAAATTGCAACAGATAAGAGCAAATACCGATTTGCCGGTAACCGTTGGCTTTGGCATAAAAGATGCGCAAACTGCAAAAACAGTAGCTGAAATTGCTGACGGAGTGGTAGTGGGGAGTGTTGTGGTAAGTAAGATCGAAACTAACCTTACCAAACCTGAAACAGCCCACCAGGAAATCGTGGAATTATTGACGGAGATGCGACAAGCGATGGATAGCTAGTAGGTATACAATAACTATATTTCACCAAGAAGAACACGAAGTCTTATATTGTTACTTATTGTTTCTTCGTGAACTTCGTGTTCTTCGTGGTTTAAAAAAACGTTAATATAATGTGGATGGAGTAGTAGCTACATTATAAAAATATAAGTTTGGAGTAAAAACAACGATGAGTTGGTATGAAAAATTAGTTCCTGCAAAAATTCGTACGGAGTCCTCAAATAAAGGCACAGTGCCGGAGGGTTTGTGGAGCAAATGTCCTGGTTGCAATGCTATTCTTTATAATACAGAATTGGAAAGAAATTTAAGTGTCTGTCAAAAATGCAGCTACCATTTGCGTATTTCAGCCCGGACTCGATTGCATATTTTCCTGGATGAACCAGGGAGAGAAGAAATTGGCCAGGGCCTTAAGCCCAATGATCCTTTAAAGTTTAAGGACAGTAAAAAATATAAAGATCGCATTGCCCAGGCACAAAAAAAAACCAAAGAGACCGATGCGTTGGTGGTGATGCAAGGAAAGTTGCAGGGTAATGATATTGTCGCTGCTGCTTTTGAATTTAGTTATATGGGTGGTTCCATGGGTTCAGTTGTTGGCGAGCGTTTTGTCAGGGGGGTTAACAGGAGCTTAGAATTAGGAGCCCCGTTTATCGTATTTACCGCCAGTGGCGGAGCAAGAATGCAAGAGTCATTATTTTCGTTGTTTCAAATGGCAAAAACCAGTGCCGCATTGACTAAATTGTCAGAGGCTGGACTTCCTTTTATTTCTTTCATGACTGATCCTACTATGGGCGGCGTTTCCGCCAGTCTGGCAATGCTGGGGGATATTAATGTGGCAGAACCTAATGCGCTAATTGGTTTTGCAGGTCCTAGAGTGATTGAGCAAACGGTTAGAGAAAAATTACCGGAAGGTTTTCAACGAAGTGAGTTTTTGCAAGAACATGGGGCAATCGACATGATTCTTAATAGGCACGATATAAGGGCAAGTATTGCAAGTATATTGTCCATATTAATGACTAAAGATAATCCTAAAAAAACCAGAAAGAGGGCTCCTGCAAAAAACGTTCGGAAGCCAAAAAAAGTCCAATAACTCTAGATTTTTACTGCTACTGATATGCATTTTAAAGCATTGAAGGATTGGTTGCGTTGGCAGGAAAGCCTGCATCCAAAAGCTATTGATTTAGGTCTGGAAAGGGTTGCACAGGTTTATAAGGCATTAAATCCGGAACAACTAAAACCTGCAACAATTATAGTGGCGGGGACAAATGGTAAAGGCTCTTGTATTGCATTCCTGGAAGCGATTTACACCGCAGCAGGTTATCGTGTCGGTTCTTATACTTCACCACATATCTTAAAATATAACGAAAGAATAAAAATTACTGGAGAACCAGTAACGGATGAAGCTATTTGTAAATCTTTTAGCCGAATTGAGGCAGTAAGAGGGGATACCTCATTAAGCTATTTTGAGTTTGGTACACTCGCAGCCCTGGATATTTTTTGGCGCTCTAATTTGGATATTCAACTGTTGGAGGTGGGGCTTGGGGGCCGGCTTGATGCCGTCAATATCATTGATGCGGATGTTGCAATTGTTTCAACGATTTGTATAGATCATGCTGACTGGTTAGGTGAAACCAGAGCAGCTATAGGCAAAGAAAAAGCGGGAATATTTCGAGCTGGAATCCCCGCGGTTATTGGTGACCCGGAACCACCCGATTCTTTATTGGCAAGTGCTGTTGAGAAACAGGCTATAATTTACGCTTTTGGTCAGGCATTCAATTATAGTAAAACTAGTACAGGCTGGGAGTGGCACGAAAATTCACAAATAAAACTCAGCAATTTGCCTGAGCCCATGTTGAAAGGTGAACAACAGTACAGAAATGCCTCAACAGCTATAATGTCTGTCATGCTGATGCAGAATAAATTGCCAGTATCCGCAGAGGCCTTTAACAAGGGATTGTTGAGTGCTCATTTAACCGGACGTTTTCAGTTAATAAACGATAAAATTCCAGTGCTACTAGATGTTGCTCATAATCCTCAGGCTGTACGAATGTTGGTGGCTAGTTTAGAGCAGAATTTTCCTAATAAAAGAATTCATGCTATTTTCGCGATGATGAGGGGTAAGGACATAAGAGGTGTGGTAGAGCTTATGCAGCCTCATGTTGTGGCTTGGTATGTTGCGCCTTTAAAGCATTCGAGAATAGCTGAGGAATCGTGTATGAAGACTGTTTTTCAGGAAGAAGATATTGCTAATGTGAGCTTTGGTTTTGTGGATTTTGATGAGGCATTTTCTGCAGCTCAAGCTAATGCAGAGCAGGATGATTTAATATTAATATTTGGCTCTTTTTTTTTAGTGTCAGCCTATTTGGCCAAAAGAAATGAAGATTAGGAGCGAGGATTCAATAATATGCGAAAGTTTGACGCAGGATTTTTGTTCGTCTTCAAGGCGTAGCAACAGGCGCATAGCAAGCTACGCAACTGTTGCTACAACGCAGAAGATGGATAAAAAGACAAGTCAAGATTCGTATATTATTGAATCCTCGCTCCTTAGTGTAGGGTTGCTGGTGATTAACGGGGGGTG
Source organism: Methylococcaceae bacterium (assembly GCA_030618325.1). Taxonomy (GTDB): domain Bacteria; phylum Pseudomonadota; class Gammaproteobacteria; order Methylococcales; family Methylomonadaceae; genus JALSJK01. The sequence goes on from JAUXDP010000021.1 coordinate 16,754, forward strand.
GTATGGATCATGATTTAAAGCAGAGACTGGTTGGAGTTGTTGTTATTACTGCTTTGGCGGCAATTTTTATACCTATGTTATTTGACGATCCTGTTCAGGATCAGGGTAGGCTGATTAATGAATTACAGATTCCTGAACCTCCGGTTGAGCGTTTTTCAGAAATATCAGAAAAATTACCTGAATCTGCCGATCATGTTTTGGCGTTACCCGAGCCACCCATGTTGCATACGGAACAGCCAACAGACAACAGTGGAAATGATACGGGACTGGTGCGTTGGATTATTCAAGTGGGAAGTTTTAGTCAGCGGAAAAATGCGTTGGAGTTACAGAAAAAACTTAGAAAACAAGGTTTCGCCACATTTTTAGATTCTCTTGGCACTGAAAAAAATGGCAAATTATATCGTCTCAAAGTAGGGCCTGAACTGAATAAGGAACGAGCTGAAGCAATAAAATCTCAATTAGAAAAACAGTATCAATTGCAAGCAATTCTAGTGGAAGAATAATGATTTGGATTGATTACGCGATATTGGGGTTGATTTTTATTTCCCTGGTTATTGGATTGTTCAGAGGTTTGATCAAAGAAGCATTCTCATTATTAACCTGGGTAGTAGCTATTTGGATAGGGTTAAGTTTTAGCCGAGAATTTGCGGGGTTTCTTGAGCCAGTAATTAGTTACCCTTCAGCCAGAATTGCGGCTTCATTTGCAGTGCTATTTTTTATTACGCTTATTTTGGGCGGTATAATTAGCTATTTACTAAATGAATTGGTGAAAAAAACCGGTCTAACCGGTACAGATCGGTTCGCTGGAATGCTTTTTGGCATTGCCAGAGGTATGGTCGTAGTAGCTGTATTAGTCATGTTGGCGGGTCTGACTCCTTTGCCAGAAGATTCCTGGTGGAAAAAATCAGTACTAATTCCGCCTTTTCAAACGCTTGCAGTTTGGCTGCGTGATAAAGTGCCTTCAGGAATGGCAAGCTATATTAATTATTGATTCAATTGTTCAGTATAACCAGTGACTGTTCAGATTGTGTCTGGTTTTTGTGAGTACAAGGAAAAAGCGCGCAGTTTATATGTATAAATGAGCACTTTTGACGCAGTAATCGCGAAAATCAGGCATGAGCTGAATAGTTACTTATTGATAATGTTACGGTAGGTGAAAGAATGTGCGGTATTGTAGGCATAGTTGCCCAGCAAAGTGTAAATCAGGATTTGTATGATGCCTTGACGGTTTTACAGCATCGAGGACAAGATGCTGCAGGAATTGTGACTAGCGAAGGTAGCCGTTTGCATTTACGGAAAGATAACGGCTTGACCCGTGATGTTTTTACCAGCAGTCAGATGATGCGTCTTAAAGGAAATATGGGTATTGCACATATACGATATCCGACTGCGGGTTGTACAAGCTCAGCGGAAGCCCAGCCTTTTTATGTTAATTCCCCATTTGGTTTGACGTTGGCACATAATGGCAACTTAACTAATTCTGAACAATTGAAGAAGCAGTTATTCACGGATGATCAACGGCATATCAATACCGATTCTGACTCGGAAGTGTTGTTGAACGTTTTTGCCCATGAACTGCAGCAATTAAGAAAATTGCGCTTAACGGTCGATGATGTGTTTCAGGCCGTAGCTGCTGTTCATCAACGTTGCCAAGGTGCTTATGCGGTAGTTGTGATGATCTCAGGTTTTGGTATCTTGGGTTTTAGAGACCCTCATGGTATACGGCCGGTGGTTTTCGGTGAACGGAAAACTGATTTAGGTTCTGAGTTTATGATTGCTTCTGAAAGCGTGGCTCTCGATGTCTTGGGTTTTGAATTAATCAGAGATATTAAGCCGGGAGAAGCAGTTTTTATTGAGTCATCTGGTAAATTACATACTCGCCAGTGTGCAGAGAATGCATTCTTGAATCCGTGTATTTTTGAGTATGTCTATTTTGCCAGACCTGATTCTATTATGGACAATATTTCAGTCTATAAAGCGCGCTTGCGAATGGGGGAGATGCTGGCAGAAAAAATTCTCAAAATCTGGCCTGATCATGATATTGATGTGGTGATTCCTATTCCAGACACCAGCAGAACATCTGCTTTACAAATGGCTAATCATTTGGGTGTTAAGTTTCGGGAAGGTTTTATCAAGAATCGATATATTGGTAGAACCTTCATTATGCCTGGGCAGCAAATGCGGAAAAAGTCTGTGAAGCAAAAACTTAATGCTATCTCTTTAGAGTTTACGGGTAAAAATGTACTGTTACTTGATGATTCGGTAGTTCGAGGAACAACTTCCGAGCAGATTATCCAGATGGCTCGTGATGCCGGTGCCAAAAAGGTCTATTTTGCTTCCGCTGCCCCTCCGGTTAGGTATCCCAATGTTTATGGTATTGACATGCCAGCAGCCCATGAATTAATTGCCCATGACCGCACTGAAGA
>JAUXDP010000181.1 GCA_030618325.1 Methylococcaceae bacterium
TGTGTTGATTGCAGGAAGGGTATAGTTGTTGATGATCATCTCTATTGAGTAAAAGCGTATTTACACAATTACGTAAATATACAAACACTCAATATAGTAAGTGTCGAGTTGTAATTGCATTTATTAATGCAAAAACCACAGTTGAGAATATAGACTTTAAAGCCGACCGGCCCCGGTCAATCATAAAAAAACGGATACCAGCCAGAAAAATGTGCTATTTGAAATTCTGAGTCTAATCCCACATTCTAGCCGCAATCTCTCGCTCTTCGTCTCCGACCGCGTCCATATAAATAGCCGTGGTTTCCAGAGATTGATGGCCAAGCCATTTTGCACAAGCCGGGGGGGGGGGGGTGAACGCCAATTCTGGGGACACAATACTTAATTGCCGATTTACCTTTGAACCAGGCTTTTTCTTTCTCAAATCACGGCCAAGTAATGATTCAGCTATTTCTATAGAACGTTCACTTCTAAGCGGTCGCCCTGTTCGTTCATGCATTTCAAATTCATCGACAGAATAACTTTAAGCTTGTAAGTATAACGCCATGGGCTTCTCTATAGCACTACTTAAATTAGACTGTTTGTGAGGGCAAACGATTAAATGAATATGGTTTGAAAGGGATTATTTCAACTTGGACTTTTGGCAGGGCTACCGATTAATTTGGTTGCGGGGGCAGGATTTGAACCTACGACCTTCGGGTTATGAGCCCGACGAGCTACCAAACTGCTCCACCCCGCGATTGATCCACCTATTGTAAAGACATTTATAAATTAATCAATCTATTTCTTAAAAAATTGTTTGATTCAACCACCATAAAATGCCCCCAGCCACTATTCCAGCAGCTATGTCATCAAGCATGATTCCCAAGCCTCCTGATATCTTTTGATCAATCCAACTTATCGGCCAAGGCTTGGCAATATCAAACAACCTAAACAATACAAACCCAGAAACAACAGCTTCCCAGGAAAATGGGACAAAGCTCATTGTTACCAATAGCCCAGCAATCTCATCCCACACTATTCCGGAAAAATCATGCTCCCCCAGACGATCCGCAGTAATCCCGCAAATCCAGATACCCAGAATACAACTGGCAAGGGTTGCGATAATATAAATCACCGAAGTTGTCTGAGCCAATAAAAGGTAGACGGGAATAGCAGCAACCGTACCCATCGTTCCAGGGGCTTTCTTTGCCAATCCTGAACCAAACCCAAACGCCAAAAACAACACCGGATCGGAAAGTACCTGCTTCGGGGTCAATTTATTTTGACCAAGGGATATATTAATAAAAGTGCTCAAATCCATAACTGGCTATTTCCTGAGTTAAACCCGCTTTATTCAGTTTTAAACCTGGCCCTGTTTCGATAAAACCTATGTGGTAACAATCAATATCAATCAGTTCTGCTTTTTGTGGGTTCACTGTAAAACACAACTCATAATCATCCCCGGCATTGATTGGCATCTGCCAATCTCCTGTTTCTTTAATATAGTGATGTACTGCTTTTGAAAATGGGATTTTCTCCCAGTTTATGCAAGCGCCTACATGACTGGCTTCTAGAATATGTGTTAAATCAGCAAGCAAGCCATCTGATAAATCTATGCAGGAAGTTGCATAATCACGAATTTTAATTCCTTCGTTAATTCTGGGATCAGGTCGATTAAATTGCCGCAATACCTTTTCATTCTCAGGCCCAGCATCATAATCGCCCCTGGCTATTTTTAGACCTAAGCCAGCATCACCAATTTTATTAGTAACATAGATTAAATCACCGGGATTTGCACCTGATCGCCGCAATGCTTTCCCCACAGGAACAAAACCCATCGCTTGCAAGCTAAGTGTGAGAGGTCCTCGTGTAGTATCGCCACCCACAAGATCAACATTATGGCTTCGTGCCAGCTTACCGAAACCTTCAACAAATTGCTCTAGCCAGCTTGTATCCACTTTAGGCATCGTCAACGCTAAGGTGATAGCAATTGGTTCTGCCCCCATACTAGCCAGATCGCTCAAATTTACAGCCAATAATTTATGTCCCAGATCATCTGGTGCAACATCAGGAAAAAAATGCACACCCTCGACCATCGTATCCATGGTAACAGCTAGTTCATAGCCACCCGGAACTGTAAGCAAAGCACAATCATCACCCACCCCCAATCGGACGTGTGAATTAATAATTTTTTTTCCGGTAAAATAGCGCTTAATTAGTTCAAACTCTGACAGCGACATGAGATGTCACCCGTTGTTTGTTATCGTTTTTTTTGCTTGACTTTCAATGGAACGATTTTTTTTGGCAACCTTGTCCAAGACACCATTAATGTACTTATGACTTCCTTCCGCCCCAAAACATTTAGCCAGATTAATACTCTCGTTAAGGACTACTCGGCTCGGTATATCTAATCTATTCAATAATTCGTAGACACCAACCCTTAAAACTGCCCGTTCTACCAAATTAATTTGCTCTACAGGCCGATCAACAAATTCAGATAAAACCAAGTCGATTTTCTCCAATTGCTTTGGTATTTCATGAAAAAGTTCAGAAAAATAACTTTTCTGGGCTTTTTTTAAACGATCTTCATCAATAAACTGCTGTTCAATACTGTTGAGACTTTGATGGGTTACTTGCCACTGATACAAAGCCTGAACCACACACTTACGAGCATTCGTTCGCGCCAGACTCATTAAATTTCCAGATTATTAAACAAACTGACCATTTCGATTGCTGAAAGCGCTGCTTCCGCACCTTTATTACCCGCTTTGGTTCCTGCTCGCTCGATAGCTTGTTCAATAGTATCCACGGTCAACACACCAAAACTAACGGGAACATCATATTTTAAAGAAACATTGGCTATGCCTTTTACACATTCTCCAGCAATATATTCAAAATGTGGCGTGCCGCCTCTGATTACTGCACCCACTGCGATAATCGCATCATATTTTTTGGATGCCGCCACTCGTTGCACTACCATAGGTAACTCAAATGCACCAGGTGCCTTGACGAGATCAATATCATTTTCATTAACGCCATGTCTGATTAGCGCATCAATTGCTCCAGCTTCCAATTGCTCAACAATAAAGCTGTTGAACCGCGAAGCCACAATGGAAAACTTTCCTCCCTGAGCTGAAAAATTTCCTTCATAAGTTTTGATGGTTGCCATTATTTTATCTTTGTTTAATATGAAAAAACCAAAAGTAGGTTGGGTTAGCGTTACTCTGCACATTAGATAAACTTGTCGGGTTACACTAACGCTAACCCCACCTACAAACTGTCGACTATTATACTCTACCAACAGATAGATTCTGATTTCTTATCATTGTTTTTCGCCTTGGACGTAATATGGGTATGATGTAATATTGACTGATCACATATAAAACCACGAAGAACATGAAGAGCACGAAGGAAAAATAAGATAAAACTTCGTGATCTTCGTGTCCTTCGTGGTAAATAAAGCTAATCTAAATGGATACTGTTAACAAAACAACACCCAGCATCGATCAAGAATTTGCCCACTCAGCAAAACATGATGACCCACTACTGCTTGCCTTACTTACGATATGCAAACTGCTACACTCACCCCAGTCAATTGATTTTTTAACCGCTGGCCTGCCGTTAGTCAACAACAAACTAACGCCAAAATTATTTGTTCGGGCTGCAAATCGTGCCGGACTAACAACTGCCCTAATCAAACGGCCTTTGGAACATATTTCCAATCTGGTGCTTCCCGCCATTCTGATACTTAACAATCAACAGACTTGCATCTTGACCCATAGAGATCAAGACCAGCTCACTTTGATTATGCCGGAAAGCGAAACCGGAGAGAAAAAAGTTACCGTTCAGGAACTCCAACAAGACTATTCTGGCTATGCCTTTTTTATCCAACAACAGCATCAGTTTGGTCAATATTCAGGCACTAAGCTTTCAGATAAACCAAAGCACTGGTTTTGGGACGTAATTTACAAATCTTGGCCCGTTTATAGCGAAGTTTTGGTCGCTTCTTTGCTAATTAATCTGTTTGCCCTGGCTTCACCCCTTTTCATCATGAATGTTTATGACCGAGTGGTCCCCAATCATGCGATCGAAACACTTTGGGTGTTAGCGGCTGGGGTTTTTATTGTATTTTTGTTTGATCTGGTCATGAAAATACTGCGCGGGTATTTTATCGATACTGCTGGCAAACGTGCTGACATCATTTTATCGTCCACTATTTTCGAAAAGATACTCGGCATCCGTATGGCAGCCAAGCCCTCTTCGGTTGGCGCTTTTGCTAATAATCTTCATGAATTTGAATCATTCAGGGAGTTTTTAACCTCTGCCACCCTGGCTACAGTTATCGACCTACCTTTTCTATTTTTGTTTCTGTTTATTATCTGGATGCTGGGAGGTAGTCTGGTAGTGGTTCCCATCATCGCCATTCCTCTGGCTTTGCTGGCCGCCATTATTATTCAAAAACCACTAAAAAACACGATTCAGAAATTGTTTGGTTTTTCCGCAGCCAAAGGCGCAACCCTGGTTGAAGCTCTAAGTAATCTGGAATCAATAAAAACAGCTAATGCCGAAGGCCAGGTACAAAAACAGTGGGAAGATAATATCGGCCAAATTGCCCAGCTAGGTATGAAGTCGCGTTTTTTATCTTCATGCGCCATAAATATCACAACTTTTTTTCAGCAAACCGCTTCGATAGGCGTAGTAATTTACGGTGTATACAAAATTACCGATGGAGATTTAACTACTGGTGGCCTGATAGCCTGCACTATATTGACTGGCAGAACATTGGCACCAATTGCACAAGTAGCATCCTTATTAACCCGATATCATCAAGCCAGGGCTTCATTGGATTCTTTGAATCAACTGATGGTGCTTCCTGTAGAACGGGAAACCGAACAACGTTTTCTGTCTCGCCCCCCTTTCAAAGGCAACATCGAATTTAAAAATATTTCCTTCAGCTATCCGCAACAACCTGTAAAAGCGCTAAATAATATTTCATTGAAAATAACATCCGGTGAAAAAATTGCCTTGCTGGGTCGCGTAGGCTCAGGAAAAAGTACCATTGAAAAGTTGATACTGAATTTATATCAGCCTGAAGAAGGCTCTATTTTGATTGAAGGCACAGATATCGAGCAAGTTAACCCTGCCGATCTAAGGCGCCAAATCGGCTATGTTCCCCAAGATATTTCCCTGATGTCTGGCAGTATTAGAGACAACATTAATTTTGGTTCCCGATACATTGATGATTCGGCTATTTTGACAGCGGCAAAAATAGCAGGAGTCATTCAATTTGTAGACCGACATCCACAAGGGTTTGATATGCAGGTGGGTGAACGTGGAGCTGCATTGTCCAGCGGTCAGCGGCAAAGCGTCGCCATTGCTAGGGCCTTGTTGCAATCTCCTCTTGTATACATCATGGACGAGCCTACCAACGCCATGGACAACAGCACAGAAGACGGCTTTAAACAACGATTTTCACAACATTTATCTTCCGCGCAAACGCTAATCTTGATTACCCATCGAGCCTCCTTATTAACTCTAGTTGATCGCATCATTGTCCTGGAAGCGGGGAAAATCATAGCTGATGGACCAAAACAACAAATCCTTGATGCATTAAAACAAGGTCGAATCACTGTTCCAGCCTGATGTTACCTTCTCTATGTTAAAACGAATTACTACCAAAATAATGGAAAACCGAATTAGTACGGAAGACCACGATTTTATTTCCGATATAAATGATGAAAACTTCAATACGTTGCCACTTAGTAGTCATATCATTTTATGGCTCACCTTTGCGTTCGTAAGCATCGCTTTAATCTGGGCCAACTTTGCAACCCTGGATGAAGTTACCCGAGGTACAGGAAGAATTATCCCCTCCAGTCAAGTCCAGGTTATTCAAAACCTGGAAGGTGGAATTTTAGCTGAAATCATGATCAGAGAAGGTGATTTGGTAGAAAAAGACCAGGCTTTATTGCGCCTTGATGACGTGCGATTCTCTTCTTCTTTTAATGAAACACAGATTAAATATTACGAACTGTTGGCCGATATTGCCAGGCTGACAGCCGAAGCCAACTTGGAACCGTTACAGATCCCGAAAGAAGTGGCAGAAAAATTCCCCGAACTCGGTAAAAACGCTAAATTACTCTATGATTCGGAAATATCCAAACTCAATTCAGGCACACAAATTCTGCAACATCAAGTTAAACAAAAAAAACAGGAATTGATTGAACTTAAAGCTAAAAGAAATCGAATTTCACGTAGTTACAACCTGCTTAATAAAGAATTAAAAATGTCAGAACCCTTAGTCGCTGAAGGAGCCATGTCTGAGGTTGAAATATTGCGGCTGCGCCGGAGTGTAAATGATGTTTATGGTGAAATGAGTTCAGCTAGACTCGCTATTCCCAGAATCCAGGCAGCGATAGATGAAGCCGAGCAAAAAATAAAGGAACAAAAACTTGATTTCCATACTAATGCTTTGGTGGATCTCAATAA
>JAUXDP010000018.1 GCA_030618325.1 Methylococcaceae bacterium
CAAGGCTAAAGTTTGTTCATTAACCTGACTAATCAATTGTTGAACAGTAGATAATTTCAATAATGGAACATCACCATAAAGAATTAGTACTGTATCTTCGTCATTAATAGAGTCAACAGTTTGCTGAACGGCATGACCAGTGCCGAGTTGCTCCTTTTGCTCTACCCAGTTTACATCCAGCCCTTTCAGCTCTTGTAATACTTGTTCTGCTCCATGACCATAGACGACAGTGACTGTATTTTTTTCAAGCTGCTTACTCATATCGCAAACATGCTGAAGCAGACATTTATCAGCAATTTTATGTAATATTTTTGGTTTGGCAGATTTCATGCGGGTACCCTGACCGGCTGCCAATATAATTGTTTTTATGCTCATATTATTAAGTTTTTGTGGAATTTAATTCTAAGTTTCAGATGAATTTATTATTAATTCATTTGAAAAGTTGGCTTAATATAGTTTAGTAGATTATGTTGGTTTTCGCTTTGTGAACCAAAGTTTATACACAACCTAGCATTGTTTTGAATGGTAAACTTCGACTTTGAGTTGGGCCTTAAAACAAAAAAGCCCGATAATACTCCAGCATTATCGGGCTTGTCAGGTCTCTAGCTATACTCTCCGCATTTGATTTTTTAGTATTCAGGTGTGGGGAGTATTTATTAACCGCCCCGTTTCCTTAACCTATCCAAAGTTCGCAATTGCATCATTGCTTCAGCCAAACGAGCCTGTGCAGTTGCATAGTCAATCTTACCGGTCTTGTCTTTTAGTGCTTCTTCGGCTTTTGCTTTCGCTTCTAATGCTGCCGCTTCATCAATATCTTTTGCTCTAATTGCTGTATCTGCTAATATCGTAACGATATGAGGCTGAACCTCTAAAAGGCCACCAGAAATATAAAACGGGTATTGTTCTTCTTCGCTCACTTTCACTCTGACTTCACCTTGATTAAGCTTGGTGATGAATGGAGCGTGTTGGGGCGCAATACCTACCTCACCCATTTCAGCAGGCGCAAAAACCATCTCGGCTGATCCGGAATATATCTCACCCTCTGCACTAACAATATCAACGTGTATAGACATGCTCAAACTCAGAATAATTGTTTATGTTCAACTTACATTCCTTTGGCTTTTTCTTTGGCTTCCTCAATGGTTCCCACCATGTAGAAAGCTTGCTCAGGCAAGTCATCATATTCACCTGCAATGATGCCTTTAAAGCCAGCGATAGTGTCTTTCAATGATACGTATTTTCCAGGCGATCCGGTAAAGACTTCGGCGACAAAAAATGGTTGTGATAAGAAACGTTGAATTTTACGAGCTCTCGTCACTGTTAACTTATCTTCTTCCGATAATTCATCCATACCCAAAATCGCAATGATATCTCGTAATTCTTTATAGCGTTGCAAGGTACCTTGTACGGATCGGGCCACATTATAGTGATCTTCACCAATAACTAATGGGTCTAATTGACGGCTGGTAGAATCCAGGGGGTCAATAGCCGGATAAATACCCAATTCGGCAATTTGTCGTGATAACACAACGGTCGCATCCAAATGCGCGAATGTTGTTGCTGGCGAGGGATCAGTCAAGTCATCTGCTGGTACATAAACCGCTTGAATTGAGGTAATTGAACCCGTTTTGGTGGAAGTAATCCGTTCCTGTAATACCCCCATTTCTTCAGCTAATGTAGGTTGGTAGCCCACCGCTGATGGCATACGGCCTAAAAGTGCAGAAACTTCTGTACCCGCCAAGGTATAACGATAAATATTATCGACAAAAAATAGCACATCTCTTCCTTCGTCACGGAAGTATTCCGCCATCGTCAAACCTGTTAGGCCAACACGAAGCCTGTTTCCTGGGGGTTCATTCATTTGCCCGTATACCAGGGAAACTTTATCAATCACGTTGGAATCAGTCATTTCGTGGTAAAAGTCATTACCCTCACGAGTCCTTTCACCTACACCGGCAAAAACAGAGTAACCACTATGCTCTAACGCAATATTACGAATCAATTCCATCATATTAACAGTCTTGCCTACTCCGGCACCACCGAACAAACCCACTTTACCTCCCTTGGCAAAAGGGCAAATCAGATCAATGACTTTAATACCGGTTTCAAGTAATTCGTCGGCAGGGGCTTGTTCATCATATGCAGGCGCTTCCCGGTGAATCTCCCATTTGGTTTTTTCACCAATAGGGCCTTTTTCATCAATAGGCTCGCCCAGGACATTCATGATACGCCCCAAAGTTTCCTGGCCAACAGGGACAGAAATTGCAGCGCCGGTATTGCTGACACCCAGGCCTCGACTAAGGCCATCGGTAGTTCCCATTGCAATAGTCCTGACAACACCATCACCCAGTTGCTGCTGCACTTCCAGCACAATATCTCTGTTTTCTACAGCTAACGCATCATAGACCTTTGGCAAGTCCTTACGTGAAAACTCCACGTCAACAACAGCGCCAATTATCTGAACGATTTTCCCCAAACTCATTGTTTGTCCTCTTAAATATTAGTTTTCTGTCTTAAACTGCAGCAGCACCGCCGACAATTTCGGAAATTTCCTGAGTGATAGCCGCTTGTCTGGCCTTGTTGTAAACCAGCTGTAATTCATCAATAAGGTTTCCAGCATTATCAGAAGCACTTTTCATTGCAACCATTCTGGCCGCCTGCTCGCAGGCATTATTTTCTACGAGACCCTGGTAAACTATTGATTCAATGTATCTTAATAATAAGCTGTCTAGCACAATTTTTGCTTCAGGCTCATAAATGTAATCCCAAAGTCCACCGCTGCCCAGTGGTTCTTCTAATTTACCAGCTTCTACAGGCAGCAATTTTTCCATCACTGGTTCCTGTGTCATCGTATTTACGAATTCATTACTAAAGATATAAAATTCGTCAATCTTGCCTTCATCATAAGCATCCAGCATTACCTTGATGACACCAATGATATCGTTTAAGTGTGGAGTATCCCCTAGCTTGGCGATCTGGGCAACCAAATTCGCATTAATACTGCTGAAAAAGCTGGTACCTTTGCCTCCAATAGTGCATAAATCGGCTTCAATATTTTCTTTTTCCCACAGAGACAACTGCTTCAAGGCCATCCTGAACAAGTTGGAATTAAGACCTCCGCATAAGCCACGATCAGAAGAAATGACAATAACACCGACTCTTTTCACTTCTCGCCCAGTTAGGTAGGGATGCTGATACTCAGTCTTCGCTTGAGCCAAATGGCTAATAATCTGAGCAATCTTTTTCGAGTAGGGCCGTGTTGCTTGCATTCTATCTTTGGTTTTACGCATTTTACTCGCAGCAACCATTTCCATTGCGCGCGTAATTTTTTGAGTATTTTTAATACTCGCTATCTGCGTTCGTATTTCTTTACCAGCAGCCATGTTTAAACCCTTTTACCAGCTTTGTGTTTTAATAAAAGTTTCGATAGCCTTAGTCATCCCTTTTTTGATATCGTCATTAAAGTCACCTGATTTATTAATGTCATCCATTAATTTGGAGTGATCAGCTTTCATATACCCTTGCAGCGCATCTTCAAAATCTCGAACTTTCTCAACTTCAACATCATCAAGAAATCCTTCGTTCGCTGCATACAACGAGATAGCCATTTGAGCTATCGACATAGGAGAATACTGGTCTTGTTTCATTAACTCAGTAACACGTTGGCCTCGTTCGATTTGTTTGCGAGTACTTTCGTCAAGATCAGATGCGAACTGAGCAAATGCTGCCAGCTCCCGATATTGAGCCAAATCTAAACGAATACCGCCACCCAGTTTCTTAATGATTTTGGTTTGTGCAGCACCACCTACACGCGATACTGACAATCCTGCATTAACCGCCGGACGAATACCGGCATTAAACAAATCACTTTCCAAAAAGATCTGGCCATCAGTAATTGAAATTACATTGGTTGGTACGAATGCCGAGACATCCCCACCCTGTGTTTCAATAATAGGTAAGGCCGTCAAAGATCCGGTTTTACCTTTAACCTTCCCGCCTGTTAGTTTTTCAACTTCTGCAGCATTAATTCTTGCGGCTCTTTCCAATAGACGAGAATGCAAATAGAATACATCGCCTGGATACGCCTCACGGCCTGGCGGACGGCGAAGTAACAAAGATACCTGACGATATGCCCAAGCCTGCTTGGTCAAATCATCATATATAATGAGTGCATCTTCACCGATGTCCCGGAAGTATTCTCCCATTGAACAGCCAGTGTAAGGAGCCATAAATTGCATTGCTGCTGATTCAGAAGCCGAAGCAGATACCACAATGGTATGCGCCATCGCGCCATGTTCTTCGAGTTTACGAACAACGTTAGCAACCGATGATCTTTTTTGACCGATAGCAACATATATACATTTTATGCCGGTTCCCTTTTGATTAATGATGGCATCAATCGCAATGGCAGTTTTACCCGTTTGTCTGTCGCCAATGATTAATTCCCGCTGTCCACGACCAATTGGAATCATGGAGTCAATCGATTTCAAACCTGTTTGTACTGGCTCATCAACTGACTGCCTGGCAATGACGCCTGGGGCAATTTTTTCGACCGGTGATGTTTCTTTGGTTTTTATTGCACCTTTGCCGTCGATAGGAAGCCCAAGGCCATCCACGACGCGACCAAGCAAAGCTTCGCCAACAGGAACTTCTAAAATTTTACCGGTACATTTGACGGTATCGCCTTCGGTGATGTGCTTGTACGCACCTAAGATCACTACACCAACAGAATCTCTTTCCAGGTTAAGTGCCATGCCGTAGGTGTCGCCAGGGAATTCCAGCATTTCACCTTGCATCGCATTGGATAAACCGTGGACTCTAACTATGCCATCAGTCACACTGACCACTGTTCCTTCAGTATGCGCTTCGATGCCTAGATCAAAATCTTTGATCTTTTCTTTAATTAGATCACTTATTTCAGATGGATTTAATTGCATATTATTTTTTTACTCCAAACTTTTATAGTCTTTTAGTCAGTTGTTGAAGCTGACCTTTTATAGATCCGTCTATAACAATATCACCGGCTCGAGCCAGAAACCCGCCTATCAATGTTTTGTCTACATCAGTTTTCAAGCGGACTGTTTTGTTTAATGTCTTTTTTAAAGTGGTGGTAAGTTTTTTTTCTTCTTCTTTAGTCAAGGCAAAAGCGCTAGTCACATCGACATCGACATAACCTTCATCCTCGGCTTTATAATTTTCGTATAAGACTGCTATTTCTGGAGCCAATAATAACCGATCATATTGTGCCAGTAATTTAACTAAATTTGTCCCTTCCTTATCAAGCAAGCCTTTAGAAATATCCAGTATCAGGTGTACAACTCGGTCTTCGGTAACCTTAGGATTTTTGACCAGTGCAACCAACTCATTGTCTTGCATAACCAGGGCTACAAATGCCAGCATCTCTGACCATTTATCTGTAGCTTTTGCTTCTTTAGCTCTCTTAAAGACAGCTTCAGCATAAGGCCTAGCTAATGTCGCCAAGTCACTCATTAAGATTTACCTAGTTGGCTGGAGGCTTTATCAACAATACTTTTATGTTTGTCTTTATCCACTTCTGCTTTCAAAATCTGCTCCGCTGCGCCAAGAGCCAAAGCAGCGACTTCTTTTCGCAAGCCCTCTTGTGCCTGATGCATCTCCTGCTCAATATGGTCCTTTGCAGCAGCAATCAAGCGATCACCTTCTTGTTTGGCATCACCTTTAGATTCTTCAACAATTTCATTGGCACGTTTTTGTGCCTTATTGATAAGTTCTGCAGATTGGTTTTTTGCCTCTTTGAGAACACCTTTTGCTCTTTTTTCAGCCAGCAAAATATCTTGTTGTCCTTTTTCAGCAGCGGCCAGTCCATCAGCAATTTTCTTCTTTCGCGCTTCCAAGGCTTCCATTATTGGAGGCCAAACATACTTCATGGTAAACCATACCAGAAGCGCGAAGGTAATCATTTGACCAATCAGTGTTGCATTGATACTCATGATGTTTTCCTCAAGTTACTGTTAATGAGATTATTAGCCTGCAACATCTTGCACAGCAGTAAGAAAAGGATTAGCAAAGGTGAAAAATAACGCCATACCAACACCGATCATGGTTACCGCATCAAGCAAACCAGCAATAATAAAGAACTTAACTTGCAACATAGGTACTAATTCGGGTTGCCGAGCAGCGCCTTCAATAAATTTGCCTCCCAACAAACCAAAACCTATTGCGGTACCTACGCCCCCCAGGCCTAAAATTAATCCTACTGCAATGGCAGTTAGACCTTGTACCTCAGCAATTAACGATGCAATCTCCATAATATCTCCTAAACGTTTGTAATATTATTCAAAATGTAAAAAATAAACCAATGTAACAAATCAGTAACTACTAGCGTAATCCGTAACTTCTTAGATTGCCCTTGTGTTGTTCAAGAGTAAGGCGAAAGCGCGCAGTTTACATGTGTAAATGAGCACTTTCAACACAGCTATTGAACAACACAAGGGTAAGCTGAGTAGTTACAAAAATCAATGATCTTCTTGAGCCAAACTAAGATAGACAATGGTCAATATCATAAAAATAAAGGCCTGTAAGGTAATAATTAAAATATGAAAAATAGCCCATGGAAAACTCAACAATGGCTGTATTAAAGGGGGCAACAGGGCTATGAGTATAAACAACAACTCACCAGCATAAAGATTACCAAACAGCCGAAGCCCTAAAGAAATTGGTTTAGCAAATTCCTCTACAATTCTGAGCATGACATTGAAAGGAAACAGCCATGGCCCAAAGGGGAAACATAAAATCTCCTTGAGAAAGCCTAATCCACCTTTAATTTTAAAGCTGTAATAATAAGTTAGCAAGATAACGGTAATGGACAATGCGAAAGTACCATTCAAATCGGTACTTGGAACAACTCGTAAATATTCCATTCCCATTAAACTGCCAATAAGTGGTAATAGATCCACCGGAATTAAATCCATTAAGTTCCAGAGGAATACCCAACAAAAGATGGTCAGTGCTAACGGTGCTATCAATGTGCTCCGTCCATGGAAAGTATCTTTGACTTGCGTATCAACAAACTCAACTAATGTTTCGGCAATATTTTGGGCCATTCCAGGAACTTCATCAGTCGCTTTATCTGCCACCGACTTAAAAAACCAGGCAAACAGACCACCCAGCACTATAGAAAAAAACAATGTATCCAGATGTAACGTCCAGAAACCCTCGCCCACCGATAACGGAGTTAGATGATGAACGATATAAGCTTGCGCTCCACCTTCAGCTGACATTTTTCCTCTCAAATAATTATAAATTTCGCCATATTATCAGCGCAATCCAATGAACTGATAAAACGATAGCGTAACCAACCAGTAGCGTCAGAAACTGTATTCCAGGAATTTGGACAAATACAATAAATAAAACGACCGTTAAAAATATTTTTGCTACTTCACCAATGTAGAAATATTGCAACATTTGTTTTGGTGACTTGTCGCTGGCCAGTTTAACCCAATAGGCGAACAGGAAATTTGCCAGCAGAGCGATTAAACCACCCAGCCCAGACGACTTTGCACTGCTCAAGCCCCCAGCCAAGAAAAAAACCAGTATGATTATAACCAAGACAAAAGCTTGTAATACTAATACTTTATTGACAGTAGAAACATTCGCTCCAGCTGCCATAATCGACCCCTTACACAATAGCCATGGAATTATAACGGCCAATAGTCGTTAAATCAACCTAGAAAGATCAGTTGGGCGCGGAATTATAGTGCAAGCTATTGGTTTCGCAGTGCTTTGAAAAAATCTTAGCTTCACCCATTCGGTTAAGCGGGTATTCTTTTGAAGTGCTGTGGAATCAAGAGCTTGTGCTAGAATCCGTGATCCTACTGATTTTTCTAGGTTTAAGAACAGGAAATTAATTTAAGCGGCTCATCACTCCGTCCAACTCTTCCAAACTGGTATAACTGATCACCATATTACCCCTTCCGTTTTGCTGGTGATTCAGCACTACTTTAGCACCTAACTTGGCCGTCAATTCATTTTGCAATCTCAGTATATCCGGATCAATTTGCTTCTTAACAGATGGGGTTTTTTCAGTTTGCAAACTTTTTACTAATTTTTCTGCTGCCCTGACTGTCATGCCTTGGCTAACAATTTTCTCTGCTGCTTTTAACTGTTGTTTCCCCTCGAGCCCTAATAATGCCCTTGCATGCCCCATTTCCAAATCACGCCGAGCTAACATGTTTTTTACGTCAGCCTGCAGTTCTAATAACCGCAAAAGATTGGTAACCGTTACCCGTGACTTGCCGACAGCATCTGCAATTTGTTGATGGGTCATTTCAAACTCATCCAGTAGTCTTTTTAATGCCTCAGATTCTTCCAGAGGATTCAAGTCTTCGCGCTGGATATTTTCGATCAGGGCGATAGCCATCACGGAACGATCGTCAAGCTCTTTGATAACCACCGGCATCTCATGCAGTCCAGCTAACTGGGAGGCCCTCCAGCGACGCTCGCCAGCGATAATTTCATATTTATTGGAATCGATCACTCGGACTACAATCGGCTGAATAACACCTTGAGCTTTTATTGAGTCAGCCAATTCCTGAAGCTTCTCGGGATCAATATCTTTTCTGGGCTGATATTTTCCTCTTTGTAATTGTTCAACAGGCAGCGTTTTCTGAGCATCGCTCGAAACTGCATCATGTTTGACATCGCCTAGCAGCGCATCCAACCCTCTCCCCAGACCTTTTTTCTTTAAAGCCATGGTTTAGCTTCCTTTTTCTTTTCTAATCATTTCACCCGCTAATGCAAAATAAGCAACCGCCCCTCGTGAACTCTTGTCGTAAGTGAGAACCGGAACACCGTAACTTGGCGCTTCTGCCAAGCGAATATTTCTGGGAATACAGGTTCTGAAAACCTTATCAGGAAAGTATTCTAATAATTGATCAGAGACATCTCGGGTCAGCCTGCTTCTCCTGTCAAACATGGTTCGTAAAATACCTTCCAGATGCAATCTTGGGTTGACCGTCTCTTGAATATTTCTCAGCGTATCCATTAATGCTGATAAACCTTCCAGTGAGTAATATTCACATTGCATGGGAATCAAGATGCTATCTGCCGCAACCATCGCATTTAAAGTTAACATATTCAAGGAGGGTGGGCAGTCAATCAGAATGTAATCATATTGACCTTTAACAGCTAGCAAGGCATCCGCCAAACGTCTTTCCCGATGTTCCGCCTGCATAAGCTGGATTTCTGCTGCCGTTAAATCAGCATTGCCAGGAATGATTGAAAATTCGATACCTTCGGGTTGGAGGATAATATCTGTTGCAGGTGCTTCATTCAGCAACAGATCGCAGGTGGATAATTCAATCTCGTTTTTGTCGACACCACAGCCCATCGCGGCATTACCTTGTGGATCCATATCAACCAGCAAAATATTACGCTTTGCCCTGGCCAGTGATGCGGCTAAATTAACGGTCGTTGTGGTTTTTCCTACGCCCCCTTTTTGATTGGTAATCGCTATTACTTTACCCATTCACTTTACCTTTTTCTATCTGTACTATACAGCGCTCCGCTTTAATGCCAGGCACATGAACCGTAATGGTTTCCCAAGGCATTGCAAGTTGTTCAAGTTCTTCTTTTGGGTGCTGACCTTTCATGGCCAAAAGCTTACCATTTTCGCGTAACAAATGTTCACTCATTACCAAGAAATCTTGGAGGCTTGAGAATGCACGACTAATGATAGTATCAAACCCCGGGTCATCCTCAAAAGTTTCTACTCGCGCGTGATGCACATGAACATTGTTCAGCTCCAACTCTAAAATAGCTTGCTGCACGAAGCGTGTTTTTTTAGCATTACTATCAAGTAAAACAAATTCAAAATCTGGCGCATATAACGCTAACGGAATACCCGGCAGTCCGGCGCCGGTACCAATATCCAATATTCTTGAACCTTTCAAAAAAGGCAAAATTGCCAAACTATCCAGGATATGCAAGATCACCATGTCCTCTTTATTACGAATTGAGGTCAGATTGTAAGTCTTGTTCCATTTTTCAATGAGGGTAACAAAGGCTAACAAGGTATTAATTTTATCTACAGCAATGGATAAACCTAGCTCGTTTAAACCAGATTCCAGTAATCCATAACACCTGTCCATTAAGCAGTTTTCTTCTTCAAATAGACCAACAGTAAAGAAATTGCAGCTGGTGTAACACCTGGAATTCTAGATGCCTGACCTAAGGTTTCAGGTTGCTGCTGCTTCAATTTTTCGCTCACTTCATTAGACAGTCCGGAAACATTGGTATAGTCCATATGATTGGGTAAACGTAAGTCATCATATCGCTTGGCGCGTTCAATCTCAGTCTGCTGTCGTCCAATATAACCAGCATATTTCGCCTGAATGGCTACTTGGCCTGATACTTGCTCTGGTAATTCCGAATATTCAAGCAGAGATAACAAATTATCTACATCCACTTCTGGGCGGCGTAACAAGTCCATAGCTGTAGTTTCACGGAGTAACGGCTTACCCCATATCTCCTCTGCTTGTTCAGCTTGTTTAGTATTAGGCCGAACCCAACAATTAGCCAGCTCCTTCTGGACTTTAGTGATAGCTGATTTTTTTTTCTCAAACAAACGCCAACGATGATCATCGACTAAATTTAGTGATCGTCCTGTTTCGGTCAAGCGCAAATCAGCATTATCTTCTCTCAAGATCAGGCGATATTCTGCTCGACTGGTAAACATGCGATATGGCTCCTGGGTGCCTCGAGTGATTAAATCATCGATCATTACCCCGATATATGCCTCATCTCTTGCTGGGCACCAGCTTTCCAGTTCCTGGGTCAGGCGCGCCGCATTCAAGCCGGCAATCAAACCTTGAGCAGCCGCCTCTTCGTAGCCGGTTGTTCCGTTTATTTGCCCAGCAAAAAATAAGCCAGGCATAGGCTTGGTTTCCAGTGAAGCTTTGAGCCCTCGAGGATCAAAGAAATCATATTCAATAGCATAGCCAGGGCGCACAATTTCTGCATTTTCAAAGCCAACCATTGAGCGAACAAATTGATACTGAATGTCAAATGGAAGGCTGGTGGAAATACCATTAGGATAGATTTCATGAGTCTGCAGCCCTTCTGGCTCAACAAATATCTGGTGCGAGTCCCGATCAGCAAAACGAATAATTTTATCTTCAATAGATGGGCAATAGCGCGGACCTATGCCATCGATAACACCGGTGTACATTGGTGAACGATCCAATCCTGAGCGAATAATATCGTGGGTTTTAGAATTCGTTCGGGTGATATGACAGGGAATTTGTTGCGGGTGTTGATCTCGATGGCCTATAAACGAAAAAACAGGCACAGGAGTGTCACCTGGCTGCTCCTGAAGCTTAGAAAAATCAATAGTTCGTCCATCTATTCGGGGTGGTGTTCCGGTTTTCAGGCGATCTACTTTAAAAGGTAACTCCCGCAATCTTTCTGCCAGGGCAATAGACGCCGGATCTCCAGCTCTTCCACCTGTATAATTTTCCAGGCCAATATGGATTCGTCCACCCAAAAAAGTTCCTGCCGTTAATACGACGGTGCGGCTAGAAAATTCTAAGCCCATTTGTGTTTTTACACCCGCTACAGACTCTCCTGATACCACCAGGTCGGAAACTGTTTGTTGAAAAATTGACAGGCCAGCTTGATTCTCCAGTGCTTTTCTGACGAACTGTTTATATAAACTTCTATCTGCCTGAGCTCGAGTTGCTCTTACAGCAGGGCCTTTACTGGCATTAAGCGTGCGGAACTGGATACCTGCCTGATCGGCAGCCTGCGCCATGATACCACCTAAGGCATCAATTTCCTTCACCAAATGGCCTTTACCAATTCCGCCGATGGCAGGATTGCAGCTCATTTGACCTAAGGTATCTATATTCTGAGTCAATAATAATGTTTTTGCACCTGAACGCGCTGCCGCCAATGCCGCTTCAGTCCCAGCATGGCCACCGCCCACAACTATAACATCAAAGTCTTTTTGGAATTTCACAGCTGATAAATTGTCTAGTAATGCGGTATTTTAAATGCTCGTAACGAGTAAATCCAATTACATTAGGAGATATGCGATGAAAAAAAGCAAAAAAACCAAAGGCCTGGAAGAAATTCCAAGCCGTAACCCAGTAGCAAAATTTGCTCACAACTTTAACAAAGCACAAACGTTTAATGATAGAAGCAAATATTACCGGAAAGCCAAACATAAAAACCGGGAGCCCTTACCAATGTTGTTCACTAATAATATTGGTAAGGGTTTCAGGTTTTTCCTGAAGAGAAAGCTTGTGAGTAAATGGCGTATTGAGTCCTATATTTTCCTTTAACGACAAATCGTAAGCTGCACGATTTATCGCACATTGGGCACTAATGAGCCGATAAACATTCTTTAGCGAGTACACCATACGCCATGTAATTGCATGATCGCCAGCAAGCTGTAATTTTATTACAGCCGGTTTTTCATTGTTAATGGCGCTCTCCGCGGTACAAGCATTCTCCCAAACCGTTAAAAGGAATTGTTCTATTGTTTCGCTTGGTAATCCATACCCTATTTTAAAATCAACAAATTGCCGCAAACCAGAAGTCGGCCCTTGGCTTAAAATATCAATCCTTGCTGCACGTAGTTTGGAGTTAGGCAATATCACTCGATGCCCAGATCTGAGATCTCGAAACTCTGTCTGCGTTAGAGTAATTCTTATCGTTACCCCCAATAAGTCGAGCTCATCAATTTTAATGACACTGCCAGGTTCGACATCACCCTTATAGAGGAGCATTAAGCCATTAATCTGATCCGGCGCCCAAACATCTTTGGTCGAATAAATGAGCAACAAAATTCCACCCAATACACTAGTCGCTTGCAGCCAGTCGGTTATTCCCCAAATATTGATAATCACCAATACCGAGATGACAAAGGCCAACATTATCCCCAGAAGACCGAAAACTTCAGACTGGTATGTATCAGAGCGAAATTTTTCCCCTTCTATTTCTTTGGTTCGGCCAAATTTGAACACCAAAAACAACTGAAAAAAATGCACTAAAACAAATGCAAATAGCATCGTCAAACCAGTTAAGGAAATTTGCCGGATATACTCGACTTCAAAAATCCCAATAACTTGTAAGGCCAGCAACAAAATATTAATTGCGCGTAGTGTCCATAATTTGGCATCTTTACTTGCATCCGATTTGGGTTTGCGAAACCCATAAACTATCCAGCGGGAAAAAATCAATAACAGCAGATTAATGCCAAATATGACAAGATCAAATGTTGATAATTGATTTATCAGTGTCTGTGCAATCACTGATTATTTTCAGCGCATTTAATACATTTATCTGAAAAGGGTAGTGCCTTGAGTCGCTCTTTGCTAATAGGTTCGCCACAAACACTACACTCACCATAATGCCCCCGGTCAATTCTAGCAATTGCTTTTTTAATCTGAACTATTCCTGCTCTGGCAGCATTTCCCAGATAATCCAATACCTCATTGTTTTCTGACTCTGTTGCCTGTTCAGCAAAATCTTTTTCCGGCGGTTCTTTGGTGTGTTTCACATCATCGGTTATTTTGCCCAACCGCTCGTCTAGTTCTTCGAGCATTGCCAACAAATCTTCGCGAATTTCTTCATATTCTTTCATAACAACTTCCTACAGAGTTACTCTGGTGTTAATTTGTTGTTTATTGTAGCTTGTATAACTAACAATAAACATCGTAAAGATTGATAGCCTGATATTAAAACATATTGCCAGTCAATTTGTAGCTGGTGGCAAAGATATAAAAAAGCAGAGGTAGAAAATTATGCTGGCCTATAGCCACTGCGAATCAAAAAAAGTTTTTTCGGTTATTAGAGTAAGGAAGTGGTTAGAGAGTTTGGGCTAGTCTTGATAAGACACTGTTAAATATTGCCCATATCGTATCTGCTATATGGGCTTATGACTTTCCTTGTCTGTTATTCACCACTTTAACTATCAGCTTTCAGCTATTGGGGTCTATATCTTATGCCTAACCGCTTTTGCTTGAAATTAAGTTTTTCAATTCAGGAATGCAGGACCCACAATTCGTACCTGCTTTAAGTAACACGCCAATTTCCTCAACTGTTTTGGCTGAACCACACTCAACGGCATCTTTAATGGTGTTTTCCCCTATGCCAAAACAGGCACATACCATCGGGCCTATATCAGGCAGTCCTGCCCCGGGTTTACCTGCCAACAAACTCATTCGCATTTCATCGCTTAAAGTCTGCTCAGAAAAAAGCTGACTTAGCCATGATCGTGCAGGCAGGTCATGTTCAGATGCAATAAAAACGATGCAATTTAATTTATTGTCGACTATTTTCCCTGCACGATACCGTTGTGCGCCTTGATCAGAAAATTCTAGCCATTCCCCTTCTTCACCCAATTGGTTTTTTGCCCAACGGGAGGGGTCATCAATGAGTGCTTCACCTGCCAACTCATAACGCCAGAATTGATTGCCTTTAATCTTTACCCAATACTCTGAGTCAGTCGGTATCAACGGGGTACGAGAAAACATAAAGCCATACCAAACAGGTTGATAAGGTTTTACTTTTATGGGGGTATGTTTAGATTCTGGTTGCCCAGAAATGGGATCGACCACAGGATTAACCAAAGCATTGACACGCCCCTTTGAAGCAAGAAAATCATTCCAGTGCATTGGGACAAATACACTGCCAATTCTTTGTTCTTCGGTTATCACAATGCGCGCTAGCATATTTCCCCGTTGACTATCAAGCCGAGCAAGCCCGCCATTGGTTAATTGACAATTGTCTGCATCGATGGGGTGAATTTGTACGATGGGTTCTGAAATATGTGCATTTAATCGTGATGATCGAGCGGTTCGCGTCATAGTATGCCATTGATCGCGTACTCGCCCTGTATTAAGAATCAAGGGGTATTCAGCACTGGTTGCATTGACGGGAGGGCGCGGTGTTATCGCTATGAACTGTGCTTTACCAGTTGAGGTAAAAAAGTGCTTATCTTCAAATAGACGTTCAGTCCCCTTTGGCCTGCCTGCTGTGACTGGCCATTGAATGGGTATCAATTCGTCGTATTGTTTGTCGGATATATTAGCTAATTGGCTGATATCAAAATCACGCTTTCCATTATTCTCAAAGCCAGATAAGTTGGCATGTTCTCTAAAGATCTCTGCTGATGATTGATAGCTAAATGCATGACCATAACCCATACGGTTAGCAACTTGAGACAATATCCACCAATCTTCTTCTGCTTCACCAGGATGAGGTAAAAAATTACGTTGATGAGAAATACGGCGCTCAGAATTAGTGACTGTACCGCATTTTTCGCCCCAAGCTAATGCAGGCAATAGAATATCTGCCCGTGCGACAGTTCCCGTATTAAGTTCACACTCAGAGACAATGACTAAATCACAGGTTTCTATCGCCCGTCGGACTTTGTCTGCATTGGGTAAAGTAACCACAGGATTGGTTGCAATAACCCAAATAGCTTTGATTTTTCCATTCGCAATATCTTCAAACATATCCACTGCTTGAGCCCCTGCGGTTGATGCTAGATTATCTGTTTGCCAAAAACGAGAGACCAGATTGTGATGCAAGGGATTGTCTAATTCCATATGAGCAGCCAATTGATTGCTTAATGCGCCCACTTCACGCCCACCCATAGCATTTGGCTGACCCGTGATAGAGAAAGGGCCCATTCCTGGTTTGCCGATACGTCCAGAGGCTAAGTGACAATTAATAATACTGTTAGATTTATCTGTACCTGATGAAGATTGATTTACCCCTTGAGAATAAAGAGTGACTACCTTTTCTATGTTAGCAAATAACTGAAAAAAATTACTCACATCCTGATCAGATAATTCACATATTTGTGCAACCTGAGTAATATCTGTTGCAGATTTTTCTGCTGAAATCAGTGCTTTGGCAAAGCCCTCGGTGTGTTGGTTAACAAATTCCCAATCCATGGTGTTTTGTTGTTTTATATAATGAAGTAGCCCATTAAATAAAGTCGCATCAGTCCCAGGTTTAAGTGGTAAATGTAGGTCAGCAATATCACAGGTAGCGGTTTTACGTGGATCAATGACGACAACCTTTAAAGTAGGTCTTTGTTGCTTTGCCTTAACAATTTTTTGGTAAACAATCGGATGGCACCAAGCCGCATTAGACCCTACAATCACTATTAGGTCGGCTTGTTCAAGGTCTTCATAATTGCACGGAACTGAGTCACTTCCAAAGGCACGTTTATAACCAGCCACAGCAGAAGACATGCATAAGCGTGAGTTGGTGTCGATATTTGCACTACCAATAAAGCCTTTCATTAGCTTGTTGGCAACATAGTAATCTTCGGTCAATAATTGCCCTGAAACATAAAAAGCCACCGCATCTGGCCCATGTTTCTCAATAACCTGTTTTAAACCATCAGATACAGCATCTAATGCAGTATCCCATGATGTTTGCTTACCATTAACTTGTGGGTGGAGTAAGCGATTTTCCAGACCAATAGTATCAGCAAGCGCAGAGCCTTTTGAACATAAACGACCAAAATTTGCGGGATGAGATTTATCGCCTTTGATAGAAATAGTACCATCTTCTTCGCGTGTGGCTTGTACACCACAGCCCACGCCACAGTATGGACAAGTAGTTAAGCTGGTTGTTGTTTTTGTCATTAATTCTACTCGTGATTTTCTTCGATATGGTGCTGACCAAATATGATATTTTCACGTATTTCAGAAATATCCTTTCCCTCTGTTAGTAGAGAGAAATACCATAAGCCATCGGTGGTTTCGCCATAAAGAACGATGCCCATAATTTTATTATTTTGTATTACCAGTTTTTTGTAGATATGTCTTGTAGCATCTTTAAATATGATGTTCTCAGTAGTATTATCCCCAATAAAATCACCTGCTGAAAAAAGATCAATACCGGTTACTTTTAGCTTAGTAGAGGTTGCACTGCTCACGTAGCTAGCAATCCCCATATCAACCAGATGATTTGCACACACCTTGGCCTGTTCAAATAAGGGCGCAACCAGCCCAAAGGTTTTTTTACGATGTTGAACACATTCGCCAACGGCATAAATAGTGGGCGTAAATGTTTGCAGGGTGTCGTCAACAAGAATGCCCCGGTCACATTGAATGCCAGATGCTTGTGCTAATTTAATATTAGGACGCACACCAATTGCCATAACCACCAAATCTGCCTCAACCTCAGAACCATCTTTAAAACGCACCTTTTCAACCCGTTTATCACCCAGTAATGCTTCAGTTTGGTGCTCCATTAAGAAATGCATGCCTTTTTCTTCTAATTCTGAACGCATTAAATCAGCAGATTCCTGGTCAAGTTGTTGGCTCATTAAGGTATTATTTCTGTGGACAACCGATACGT
Source organism: Methylococcaceae bacterium (assembly GCA_030618325.1). Lineage (GTDB taxonomy): Bacteria > Pseudomonadota > Gammaproteobacteria > Methylococcales > Methylomonadaceae > JALSJK01. Next base: position 17,365 of record JAUXDP010000018.1, read on the forward strand.
TCATGCCTTGTATCATCAAACCATTTGCAGCTTCAAGCCCTAGCAACCCACCACCTATTACAATGGCATTTTTATGTGTTTTAGCGGTCTCGATCATGATGTTAACGTCATTAATATCACGAAAACTGATCACTCCCTCTAGGTTTTTCCCAGGAATATCAAGCATTACAGGCACAGAACCCGTGGCTATAATTAAACGGTCATAATTAGTAATACTGTTATCATCAGCAATAACTTGTCGGTTAATACGATCTATCTGGATGATTGTTTTACCGGTATATAAGGTAATTTTATTGTCCTTGTACCACTGCAAATCATTAATAATTATTTCACTTAACTGTTTATCGCCGGCAAGAACAGGGGATAGCATAATGCGATTATAGTTTCCATGAGGCTCGGCACCAAATACCGTAATAGCAAATTTATCAGGCGAAAGTTTTAACAACTCATCCACTGTTCTCATGCCTGCCATACCGTTACCGATAAGCACTAATTTTTCTTTCATTGTTGAGTTGTATCTATGAATATTTCGACTGGTCGCCCTAAAACTGGATTCAAGAGTTACACTAGAAAATTTATAAAGCTATGAGATAGTAGAAGCAATAATTATGCCGATGATGGCAATTAGGAAGGCAGGAAGCTGTTTGGTTAAATATTAAAATATTAGTGTATAATAATATACGGTTAGAGTATAGTGCTCTGATATCAAAAGTCTAAAGTTATTCATAAAATTACTAATTACAATTGGAGAACTACCCATGGTAAAAAAAATGAGTATTGTAATCATGACCTTTTTCATGATTTTAAATATTGCAACAGCAAACACGATTAGCGAAAAAAATGTGCCTGAAAAAAAACGAACCAAAGCAGGTTTATACCTTAATGCTAAAGATGCTTATGCAGCGCTAGGGCAAGAGGCTGAAAAAATTATTTTTATTGATGTCCGAACTAGAGGTGAAGTTGCTTACACAGGCATGCCAACCGTGGCAGATGCGAATGTACCGTTTAAATTTACGAGTAAAAAGTATAAATGGAATGATAAAAAAAATAATTTCAAAATGACACCTAATCCTGGTTTTGTTGCTACTGTAATTGAGCGTGTACAACAAAAAGGGTTGAGTAAAAATGACAAAATTTTTGTTATGTGTCGCTCAGGAGGACGTAGCGCTAAAGCTGCAGATGCTTTAACGGATGCGGGGTTTACTCAGGTTTTTTCTGTTATTGATGGTTTTGAAGGTGACAGTGTCAAATCAGGAGAACAAAAAGGAAAAAGAACCATTAATGGATGGAAAAACAGCAATTTGCCGTGGAGCTTTAAGTTAGATAAAACTAAAATGTATTTAGCGAGTAAAGACGGTAAAAAAGAAGATAAAACCAATAAAATGCTAAAAAAAATGGATGCTAATAAGGATAACAGGGTAAGCCAAAGTGAATTTGATGCATTCCATAAAAAGATGTTTGGGAATATAGATCAAAATAATAACAGCACTTTAGACGAGCAAGAACTTAAAGATTTTAAAAAGCAACGCAAACAAGAAAAAAAGCAAAAACAGAAAGAGGCGAAAAAACTTTAGGTTCCCTAGAAGCCTGTCCGAGAATAGGAAAAACTGTATCCCCCTCAAAAGTGTAAGTGCCTAAGCATAATTAATTTAACAAATTTTACGCAGGATTATTTTTCATTTTCAAGGCGCATAAATGGGCGCATAGCGGGCTACGCAACTATTTATGTAACGCCGAAAATGAGAAAAAAGACAAGTAAAATGTTAAATTAATTATGCTTAGGTACTTATATTCACACTACAGTTTCTTTTCTCGGACAAGCCCTCTGAATTCAAGAATGGGCCATCTGTGAAACCTGCCTGATTCTTTCAGCAGGAAATGCCAGTTGCTCAATTAAATATTGTTTAAAATTATCATCGTAATCTTGGTTTTTTAATGCCTCAGACATACAAAAAAGCCAGGCATCCCTCTCTTCTTCACCTATGACTAAATGTTGATGCACCATGGGTATGGAAATGCCACCATATTTTTCACCACACTTACTTGGTCCTCCAAGCCAGCTCATTAAGAATAATGATAATTTATCTTTGATGACATTCAAATCATCTTTATGCATGGCGCGAATATGTTGTCCTTGTTCTAGGGTTTCCATTTGCTGATAAAATTCATCAACCAGTTTTCTGACCCCTGTTTCTTCGCCAGCTGCTTTATATGATGAATCTAAGGTACCGTAATTTTGCATGTTATATTCCCTACTAATGGTAGGTTATTATACTATATTCTGGCAAATCATCAGCTCAAGTCTTATTTCTCTAGAAACCAAATACTCAACCAAGGAAAATAGGTAATAATAATCACACAAAGTAACAATACCAGCATAAAGGGCAGCGTCGCTTGATACAACTCAGTAATGGGCTTTTTGAAGCGATAACTGGCAATAAATAAATTCATTCCCACTGGCGGGGTAAAATACCCGATTTGCATATTCGCCAGAAAAATTACGCCTAAATGGATAGGGTGAATGTCATAGCTGATTGCTACAGGAACAATTAATGGCACGACGATAATCAGTGCGGAAAAAATATCCAAAATTGCTCCGAGAATTAACAGAAAAATATTTAGTAATATCAGGAATGTCAACTTGTCATTTATGTTTGACTTGATCCATTCAAACATCCGTGCAGGCACTTCGACATCAACCAAATAATTGGTGAAAGCCATGGATACGCCAAGAATCAGTAGTATACCGCCGACCATTTGCATTGCGTCGGACATGATATCTATCAACTGTGAAAATTTGATTTCTTTATAGATAAATAATTCGACTATAAGCACATACAATGCGGTAACAGCGGCCACTTCTGAAATGGTTAAAAAACCGCCAAAAATACCGATCAAAATAAAAAAGGGTAGCGGTAATTCCCACGCCGCTTCTTTCAGTGCTGATTGCGCTTCTGCCAATGAAAACGATGTTTTTTCAATAATCAAATGTCGAGTTGTCCACCTGACCCATAGTGCTAATAATAAGATCATCAGCAGGCCGGGTAGTGCGCCTGCAAGGAATAATTCAGTCAGGGTAAACTTTTGACCAATATTCATTTGCTGAACAACAATACCGTAGAGAATTAATGGTACTGATGGCGGCAACAATAGCCCTAAACTACCCGTTGTTGTAACTAGTCCTAGACTGAATTTTTCCTGGTAGCCTTCCTTAATCAGTGCTGGTAATAACAGTCCTCCCAAAGCCACAATAGTAATGCCTGAAGCACCGGTAAATGCGGTAAAAAAGGCACTGGCAACCAGGGAAACTATCGCCAGCCCAGAAGGCATCCAGCCAAAAAAAACTCGGGTTAAACGTAGTAGGCGTTCAGAGGTGTTACTTTCTGATAATACGTATCCTGCAAAAGTAAACAACGGTAAAGTCAATAA
>JAUXDP010000299.1 GCA_030618325.1 Methylococcaceae bacterium
TGTTTGCTATTGTTGAATCTGACAGCGTACTTGCTTGCCATTCGTCTGTTTGATCGCTGGCCGCGAATGCTGGGAACGTGCCAACCAACAAAACTAGTAACAGAAACTTTTTCATCGTACTCTCCGAAAGGATGGGAATTAGTTGAGTAATTTTACGCGAACTGTCCCTAATGAACAACAAAGAGAGCGGTTTGAATTATGCTGGGAAGTAATAGCCAAAATTAATTTTTATATCAGAAAAAACTGACTCACCTTAATTCAATTTTTACCTTTTCCCTGTTGTTGTTTGATTTTTCAGTTAAAAAAACATGAGAAATCTTTGATGTACGGGAGATAGTAAAAATCAGACAGATACCTGATCTGATAGCTTGGTAATCAGTACAAGTTTTTAAATTTGAGTTTAAATATTACCAGCATGGAGAAACTTCGCGCTAACATAAAGGCTGTCAATGATAGCCACAAGCCATGATTCTGCAAGGCAGAAGTAAAATACCAGGCTGGCAAAAAGCAGCATAACAGGGAAAATAACATGGTGTTGCGCATTTCTCGTGAAAATGTAGCGCCAATAAAAATGCCATCCAGTACAAAACTAATAAAAGAAGCTAGCGGCAATAGTATTAACCAGGGTAAATATTCGGCTGCCTTTACTCGGACGGGTTCCAGGTCAGTTAACAGATTAACGATTAATTGACCGAAAAAAAAGTAGCTTATTGAAAAAATAATGGCAAAGGCAAATGACCAAACCCCAGCTGTTAATATGGAATGCCTCAACAAGTTTTTGTTTTTACTGCCAATTGCACGACCGGTCAAAGCTTCAGCCGCATTGGCAAAACCATCCATAGCATAAGCCATGAACATTTGAAAGTTGAGTAAAATGGTATTGGTAGCCAGGATCAGTTCACCTAATTGGGCACTTTGAGCGGTGAAAAAAACAAATGCAAAAATAAGGCATAAAGTCCGGATAAACAGATTGTGATTGACGAAAAGCATGGCTTTTAACTTGGCGATTTGAAAAACATCAGCCCAGCTGGGTTTTTCAGAATAACTGCGCCATTTTTTGGTTAACAGGATCAGTCCTACGAGTAACCCCAGGTATTCAGAAATAACGGAAGCTAGCGCAACCCCTTGTATGGCAAGTTGGAAATAAACGACAAATAGCAAATCGAGTGCTATATTACAAAGGTTAGTAGTGACAACGATAGCTACCGGCACTTTTACGTTTTGTAAACCCAAAAACCAGCCAGAAATAGCATATAGGCAAAGTGTGGCGGGTGCGCTCCAGATACGGATATTAAAATAATCCATGCCGAGTTGCTCTATGTTTGGGCTGCTTTGGATAAGCCAGAAACTGGTTAAGGCGAGTGGTTTTTGTAGCAAAAGAATTAGAAAGGCGATTGATCCCCCCAAGAGTAATGCCCGCACCAGAATAGCTCTCATTTCGATGGGGGAATTCTTGCCAAAAGCTTGTGCCGTCAGGCCGGTTGTACCCATACGTAAAAAAGCGAACCCCCAATAGATAAAGCTGAAAATAACGCCACCGACGGCTACACCACCTAGAAATTGTGGTGAGTCTAAATGTCCCATAACCGCAGTATCGACCAGACCTAATAAAGGTGTCGAAATATTAGAAATAATCATTGGCAATGCTAGTTGCCATATTTGTCGGTGATTATACTTCACGCGGCCACCAATGCGGTTTTCTATCGGTTGATTTTTGCTGATAGGCTGCGTTGCTAAAATAGTTGCGTAGCCTGCTATGCGCCCATTTTAGCGCCTTGCTATCAACAAAAATCAACCGATAGAAAACCGCATTGGTGGTCGCGCGAAGTATAAACATTGTTACTTCGGTTACCGCTTATCAAAATGATGCTAAGGTTGTAAGATACCTCGCATTGAGTCAATTTCGTCATTGTTTTACAAATTATTGCTGATATGTACAAATATAATGGACTTTTAATTCATCAGAATCATGATGAAGAGGGCGTATTGGAAGTTGTAGAAGAAAAGGGTGTCCGTTCTTTACATTTTGGTTCTAGTCCTAAACAGAGCAGCATGTTATTAGCGGACCCTTATCAACTTTATTCTCCTTATGCACGGGCTATGATGGCCTGGCTATTGTTTAAAGATTCACCCGGCAATCTGCTTATGGTTGGTTTGGGTGGAGGGATTTTAACAAAATATCTGTTATATCATTTTCCAGAATGCCAGATTCAAGCCGTTGAATATCGAAAGAGTGTGGTAAAAATTGCCAGAAGTCATTTTGGTTTACCAAGGGATCCCAGATTAAAAATTTCCATTGCAGAAGGCGGTAGCTATATTCGGCAAAAATATCAGGAAAATGCAGATTACTATGATATGTTGGTGATCGATGCTTTCGATCATGAAGGACTCGCGGAATCGGTGCGTAATGAAGCTTTTTTTGATGCCTGCAGAGCTTTTTTGAATCAAAAAGGTATGTTGGTGATAAACTTGTGGAGTACTGACAAACCATTATTTCAGCAAATTGCCTGGTTCCTGGGGCGAACATTTGATTGGCGAGTGTTGTTTTTACCAGCGCGTAAGCGTGGTAATGTCATTGCCATAGCTTTTTCAGGTGAAATGCCAAAACTAACCCTGAAGCAGTTAAAAGCAAAGGCGGAACAACTGGAAAGGCAATACCAAATTGAATTCCCTGTTTTTGTAAAAGACATCAGAAAAAATAATACCGAGATATTTAGTCGGATAATAAAATAGTTTCATATTGTCTTTGACTTAGTATTGACTCTAGGGCAACTCTAATAATTGTATTAACGCATGCAAACTGCAAAAAATATTTTTTCATATAAAAAACACTGGGCGCAACGATTTGGAGTAGCTCCTGTTCTGCCCATGTGCCAGGAAGAAATGGATAATCTAGGCTGGGATGCTTGCGATGTTATTTTGGTCACAGGTGATGCTTATATAGACCATCCTAGTTTTGGTATGGCACTCATTGGCAGACTATTAGAAGCACAAGGTTTTCGTGTCGGGATTATTTCACAGCCAGATTGGCGTAATGCGGATGATTTCTGCAAGCTGGGTAAGCCAAATCTGTTTTTTGGTGTCACTGGCGGCAATATGGATTCTATGGTCAACCGCTATACGTCTGACAAGAAAATCCGCTCTAATGATGCTTATACCCCAAATGGTGAGGGAGGAAAAAGGCCAGATCGGGCGGTCAATGTTTATTCCCACCGCTGCCGTGAAGCTTACAAAAATGTGCCTATTATTATTGGTGGTATCGAGGCGAGTTTGCGCAGGATAGCGCATTTTGATTATTGGTCTGATACAGTTCGTAAATCAGTAATTCTTGACTCAAA
>JAUXDP010000122.1 GCA_030618325.1 Methylococcaceae bacterium
AATGACTCTATTGTCGATTATATTCCGATTAATCCTGATGCCAGTAAACAAGCCGAACGTATTGCATTGGTAGCACTGGCAAAACAACAAGACGTGGAAGCATATCTCGATCTTCTCAGTCAATGTGGTCTCGAAGTTGAAGCCTTGGAAATAGGCCCTGTAGCAATAAAACGTCTCATCAATTTATTGAGCCAGCAGGATAATACCCAAAAGACCCTGACACTCAACTTTGGCACAGAAAAAAGTTATCTGACAGTGTTATGGGAAGGCAATATTCTGCTTGACCGAGAAATTAATTTTGGTATCAATTCGGTATTAAGTTCTGCTTCAGAAGGTCTGGAAATAAAACCTGCCGCAGCATTAAATTTACTACATCAATATGGTTTATCCAAGCCCAAAACTTATGATGAAGATGATCAATTAAACCCGGACTTTATTGATGATGATATTCGTTCTGCCATTAATGAAATACTAAAACCTGCCTTTGTTAACCTGGCTTCTGAGATAAGAGATGTGCTGGTCTATGTTGCCTCAGAAACCCGTGGTGGCGCAATAGAACAAATATACCTGCTCGGTAGCCTGGCAAGACTGTCCGGCATAGACCAGCTCATCGATGCACAGTTATCAATTCCAGTACGAACTATAAATCCTTTTTATGGGCTAGATGTAAGGACAGCAGAGGCTGATCTTGAAGATTTGGGGCCATTAGCTGGAATAGCCGTAGCAACAGGGCTTGCACTAAAGGGTTTTCGACCATGATTCATGAGTTAGATCTGATCCCTGCTGCTTACAGGCAACGTACCAAAATCAAGTGCTGGCTTAAATATTTTATAGCTATTTTAATAGTTGTCTTGCTCATCATCATTGGTTTTAAAATTAAAATTGATCAGGAACTTACAGAATTAAAATCAGATATTCAAATTCTGCAAAAGGATAAACAACTCAATATCCAACAACAACAGGAATTTAATGCGCTGCAAAGTCATGAAAAGTCACTCACTGCACGACTTAAAATTCTAGACGGCTTACGTGGTGGGCCTCCTGCTAGACAAATTTTTCTTGCTATTGACCGAATTATTAATAGCGATATCTGGTTTACTCAATGGCGATTTACCCGGTCAAACGAGGTGACAGAAGTTAAGCCGGAAACCGTTCAGACCGGGTACTTTATTATCATCCCCGAAGAATTAAATCATTCAAACAAAAAGCAGGCATGGAAACTGGAAAGCCACATGGAAATAACAGGCCAGGCCTTTAATCATTCAATCTTAGCAAACTTTGTTGGAAAACTGATTAATCAACCTGAAGTGACTGATGTGAAATTGATAAATACCAGTTTGCGTACTTACTCCAACATTCAGGTTGTTGAGTTCAAGATGGCTGTGATCGTCAATAATGAATATGAAATATAACGTATCCGGTTATTTGCAGAAAAATGTACAGCCGCAAATGCTGGTATTTTTGTTGTCATCAATTCTGCTCTTAACCATAGCCGCCGCCTATTTATATGTGCTTAAAAAACCTATTACTGAATTTGAACAATCGCAACAAACATTAGCTTTGTTGGAAAACGAACTGCAAACGGGTCTCTCGCTGGACAACCTCATTGAATCGTCACAGCAAAATATTGCAAAACTTGATAAACAATTATACGGTTCGAGTCAGCAATTGCCGATTAACCAAGTCATTGCTTTTGTCATTGGCAAGCTAGATCTGATAGCTGATAAGCATGAGGTCAAATTGATTAGCGTTAAACCTGGAATGCTTGAAAACAGACATATTTTCCAGGAACTACCTTTTGATATCAAAATATCTGGTCCCTATTTGAGTTTATATGAATGGTTAAATGAAATCGAAAATGCACTGGGACCCATCGTAGTTAAACAATTTGACATTAGTCCTGAGCAAGCAACTGCCGACCGGAACATGCGGTTGACTATTGTCTCTTACCGATTTGAGAAGGAAAACTCGTGATCTATCGTTTATCAATAACATTTCTATGTTGTTTCAGCCTATTTTCACTTTCTGCTCACTCCCAAGAACGACAGATTGAGAACAGGCCTCGGTTTGATCCCTTTAAAAAGCCAGACCAACTGATGAAGTCTTCAGCCAAACCTCAAAAGTCTAAAAATTTATTTCAAACCAAGCTGCAACTGTTTGCTACTTTGCGCGCCGGGAAAAACTCTATGGTGAATGTGCAAGGAAGAATTGTGCAATTAGGTGAAGAAATCGAAGGTTATAAGTTAGTAGAGGTTAATGACTATTCTGCCGTTTTTGCCAATAGTAAACAACAAGTGCATTTGTCACTTGATACCCAATAAACTTTAAAATATAGAATGAAACAGAGATTTATATTATTTGCATGGCTTTTTATTAGTGTTCTAGTAACAACACTAATAAATAATACCGCCATCGCGAAAGGTAAAACTAACGATATTTCCATTACCGTAAAACATATGGATATCGCGGAATTATATGAAATGCTTTCTCGCCAAAACAAGGTGAATATCCTGTTGTCTGAGGGTGTGGAAGGTGAAGTTTCGGTTAATCTATATAATGTCAGTGTCAAAGAAGCAATCTATGCCATTGCCCAAGCGGCAGGGTTCGTCGTCGAAAGAAACAAAAAATACTATATCATCTCGAAAAGCGACACTGCTGGACAAACCATTGCTGGCGGTCTTAAACAAATTCGCACTTATAAAGTCCAATATTCCAGTATCACTAAAGTTGCTGAAATTCTAGAGAACCACCTTTCGCGATTTGGTCAAATTGATATTTTAGAAGAACGTGGAATTTTAGTCGTTGAGGATTTACCCGGATTCCTTGACCAGATTGAAAATATTTTATTTGAGCTAGATCATGAACCGGCACAAATATTAATTGAAGCTAGAATTTTAAACATCACTCTTGATAATACCCAAGACTTAGGCGTGGACTGGAGTCAAACCTTTACTAGTAAAGAAGGAGAAGGCAGCTTTGGTGTTAATGGTTTCGCAGAATCGATTGTATCGGCAGCAGCTTCTGGCGCAGTTGCCGGGCCACCCGGTTTTTTCTTTACCTATTTTAACGACAAAATCAAGGTAACCTTAACGGCTTTAAGTAAAAAAGGTAAAGTCCAAGCTTTATCTTCGCCGAAATTACTCGCCTTAGAACATCAGGAAGCACAAGTTATTATCGGCGAAAGAACTGGATACAGAGTCACGACGACCATCAATCAAGTTACTCAGGAAAGTGTTGAATTCATTGAATCTGGTGTCATCTTAAAAGTCACACCATCCGTAGACCGTTTTGGACGAATCATGATGGATATCCATCCGGAAGTCAGCAAAACCACCTTAAAAGATGGAATCCCAAGTTTAACCACAACCGAAGTAAGCACTCGTCTTTTAGTTAAGGACGGCCAGACTGCTTTTATTGGTGGTTTAATCCGAAATGATATGACCAGCGATCACGATGGTGTACCTTTTCTGCAAGATATTCCGCTATTAGGCGCCCTATTCTCAAAATCTAACGATTTTATTTCCAAAACGGAAACGGTCGTCATAATCAGACCTCAAATTATCCATCAGGAGCGATTCTCTTTGATTACTGATGAACCTAAAGCGAGAATAGAAAAATTCGACAGAAGAGTCAATGAAAATGCTGAAGATATTAATGATTTTCTAGATAGTAAGTACAAACTTCCGTGGGAGAGCCTCGATAAGTAGGTTAACTAACAAGCAGATTACCCGACATTCAATTTTTCTTACGATACCAAACAATACTCATAAAACCCGTTACGAATAACCAAATAGCATGGGGCACAGGAACAACAGAAGCACCATAATTATTAATGCTCTTGACTCCTACACTGGATGAAGTTTCCTTTAGAGATTTAGCTAAACCTGCTTGATCAGCGCCACTTTTTAAATTTCCATTATCTGCAACAACTGTAGCATCAATCCCTGTTAACAGGTTTTTATAGTCCGTCATACCTGCACTGTACTGTACAAACACATCAATACTCAGTTGAACAACTATATCAACAAGTAGAGATGTAGTTAATTTATAGGGGGATGAGTTGATAGTTAAGCTATGTGTAGATCTATCAGAAGAAATAATACCATCAACAATAGATACAGCATCTGGGCTATATACGCTTAAAGAACCGTCTTTAACTCTCCATAGGTGAGATGAGTCGTCCCAACCAACCTTGTCAGGTAAATTCGTATTAACAAAAGAATTTCTATCCAAAACACTCGCGCTAATGTTGAATGCAACAAAAAGAGATAGTAATAATAGATATTTCGCCAACTTGAAATTTTTCATTTGTCTTACCTGAAAGATAAATTATGAAAAAATTTTATCAAGTAGTTATTATTGCCTCCATTGTACAATGGTACAGTTTTTTATCTCTCCTCTCTTCAGCCTAGAAAATCAGTATGAGAATCTGATTGTATTAGGTTTATTTCTTCTGTTTAATAAATTGTTCCAGACGGGCCAACCCTTCCTCCAGGTTTTTCAATGATGTAGTGTAAGCAAATCGAATATGTGTATTTGCTTGATTACGACCAAAGTCTTTACCAGGTGTAATAGCAACCCCCTTTTCTTCTAATAAATCCTTAGAAAATTGAAAGCTATCCTGGGTAAAATCACTACAATCAGCATAGATATAAAGAGCACCTTCAGGTTTTTCTCTAATTTTAAAACCAATTTGTTGTAGTCTTAAATACAAATAATCCCGTCTGATTGAAAACTCCTTAGCCCTCTGGGTCAATTCCGCTAATGTTGCTTTGCTAAAAGCAGCTAAAGCCGCAAACTGGGAATGCGTTGGCGTAGAAATAAATATATTCTGAGCTAATTTTTCAACTGAACTAATAAATACCTCTGGAACAATTAACCAACCAACCCGCCAACCAGTCATCCCAAAATATTTTGAAAAGCTGTTAATAACAAAGACCTCTTCACTAAACTTAAGCGCTGTTTTTGCTTGCTGACCATAAACCAGTCCATGATAAATTTCATCAGAAAAAAAACATCCGCCTTTTTCGTGAACCGCGCCAATAGCAGCTTTTAAATTAACTTCCGATATTAATGTACCCGTAGGGTTTGAAGGCGAAGCCAGCACCACTCCCTTGCAACTCTGAGTCCAATGCTGCTCTATCAGCTCCTTATTGAATTGATAATCTGTTTCTTCTGAAACTGGGACGAAATTCGGTATACCTCCAAACAGCTTGATAAAATTGCTGTTGCACGGGTAACAAGGGTCCGTCAGGAGGATTTCTTCACCGGGGTTAACACAAACGCCAATTGCCAATAAAAACGCGCCTGACGCGCCAGGAGTAATAAATATCCGTTGTGGCAAAACATCAACATGGTAATGCTCCTGATAGTATTGGGCAATTTTCTCCCTTAATTCGGGCAAACCAGCTGCCGGTGTATATTTGATCTGCCCAGTTTTAATATTATCTATACCCGCCTGAACTACTTCAGGTGGCGTAGGAAAATCCGGCTCACCCACTTCCATATGAATAATATCTCGGCCTTGCTGTTCTAATTGTTTAGCTCGTTGCAATAGTTCCATTACATAAAATGGAGAAATTCCTTGCATCCGTGTGGCAATTTTATTGATCATTTATGGCTATTTTTGGTCAAAGTTGTTAACTATTCCTAAAATTTTATCAATAATCCTTGCCTACGGCGCGTGTTTCTGATAAAAATGCGCAGTTTTTATAATTGTTGTTAGGAGTTAATGGATGGCCGAGAATTCAAATACTGAGTCTTTGTACGATTTTGAGCCCTATGAAGAAAAGTCTGGGGAAGAATACATGTGTGAGGCTCAATTAGCTCATTTCGAAAAAATTCTTAATGCTTGGAAAGCTGAATTAATGCAAGAAGTTGATCGTACCGTTCACCACATGCAGGATGATGCCTCAAACTTTCCTGATCCCAATGACCGAGCTACCCAGGAATCTGAATTTAGTCTGGAATTAAGGACCCGGGATCGCGAACGTAAATTGATCAAGAAAATAGACGAAGCACTTACAGAAATCGATGCAAGGGAGTATGGCTATTGTGAAACTTGCGGCATTGAAATAGGTATTCGTCGCTTGGAAGCAAGACCAACTGCAACCTTGTGCATAGACTGCAAAACTATGGATGAAATCCGCGAAAAACAGATGGGATAAACTGCACACATCCAACAAAGCTTTTCAATAACTCATCACCTAACCCTCTTCAACATGAGAGGAAATTAATGAGCTTTGTTTGATGTGGGGTACTATAATTTGCGCGGGCACAGATGCGGATTTTATTGCGAGTTGATTTTTATCGATAGCAAAATACTAAAATGGGCGCATAGCAGGCATTTTATCAGCACAGTCTATCGGCAAAAACCAGCCGATAGAAAACTGCACCCGTGACTGCGCGCAGTAATAACTATATCGGTCGATTTGCTCCTTCTCCCAGCGGCCCTTTACATCTTGGCTCGCTTTATGCTGCCGTAGCAAGTTTTCTTCAAGCCCGATCCCAGCAAGGGAAATGGTTAATCAGGATTGATGATCTGGATAGCCCCCGAAATGTGTCGGGCGCGGCTGATGATATTCTAAACACGCTCGAAGCTTTTGGCTTATTCTGGGATGACTCGATTCTCTACCAAAGCAGACAACTCGAAATTTACCACTCTGCACTGACTAAGCTTAAACAGCAACGGCTTCTTTACCCTTGCATTTGCACGCGAAAAGCCTTAAACCGATATTACGCACACAACCCAGGCGCTAATACTTATCCAGAATTTTGTAGAAATAAACAGATTTCTGAAGATCATGAGTACGCGCTACGCGTCAAAACTGAGAGCATAGACATTTCTTTTGCCGATCGCCTGCAAGGTAAAATCACCGAAAACCTGCGACAACAACATGGTGATTTTATTCTGAAAAGAAAAGATAAGATTATTGCCTACCAGCTAGCTGTTGTTATTGATGATCAAATTCAGCAAATAACAGAAATTGTCAGAGGTATAGATCTGCTTGATTCAACCACCAGACAAATCTACTTGCAACAAAAACTTGGGTTAAATTCCCAGAAATATATGCACATCCCTGTGATTGTCGATCAACAGGGGTATAAACTCAGCAAACAGACTTTTGCTACGGCAATTGATCGTAAAGCCGCCAAAACAACGCTTTTTAAGTTATTAAATTTACTAAATCAATCCCCTCCCGCCGAACTTTATAATGCACCTGTAGAACAGCAGCTTGTGTGGGCAGTAGCCCACTGGAATCCAGCCCATTTAAAAAAAGTACGTGCAATTAAACCATGAATTGCATAAGGTATCGGAAGATCTCAAAAAAAAGTACAAAAAGCCACCATGTCAGAAGATAAAATTTATCCAGTCAAAACCGAGATAGCCAATATTGCTCATATCACAGCAGAGAGCTATCAAACCATGTATCAGTATTCGATTGATGAACCAGAAGCCTTCTGGGCTGAACAAGCTGAACATTTTCTTAGTTGGAGTCAACCCTGGCATAAAGTTATGGATTATGACTATCCTAAAGGTCATATCCGCTGGTTTGAAGGTGGCAAACTCAATATCAGTTACAATTGTCTGGATCGACACTTGGCAACCCGTGCTGATCAAACCGCCATTATTTGGGAAGGTGATGAACCTGATCAGGATAAAGCTATATCCTATAGAGAATTACACGAACAGGTCTGTAAGTTTGCCAATGTCCTCAAAATATTAGGCGTTAAAAAGGGAGATAGAATCTGTATTTATCTGCCTATGATTGCAGAAGCTGCAACTGTTATTCTTGCGTGTACTCGCATAGGCGCTGTCCATTCCATTGTTTTTGGCGGATTTTCAGCTGAGGCTCTTAAAGATCGAATCCTAGACTCTGATTGTCAGTTCCTGATTTGTGCTGATGAAAATATTCGTGGAGGCAAAATCCACCCAATCAAAACCAATGCAGATCAAGCAGTCGAACTATGCCCCGGTGTAAAAAAAGTTATTGTATTAAAGAATACTGGCAATGAAATCCCCTGGAACGATGATCGTGATATCTGGTATCACGAAGCGATGGCATCGGCATCAGCAGATTGCCCACCCGAACAAATGGATGCCGAAGACCCGTTATTCATCCTCTATACCTCAGGATCGACCGGCAAGCCAAAAGGTGTTTTGCATACTACTGGCGGTTATTTGCTTCAAGCTGCGATGACTCACAAATATGTGTTTGACTATCATGATGGTGATATTTACTGGTGTACGGCTGATATAGGCTGGGTAACTGGGCATTCCTATATCATTTATGGGCCCCTTTGCAATGGCGCAACCACGTTAATGTTTGAAGGTGTCCCGACCTATCCTGAGGCTGATCGCTTCTGGAAAATTGTTGATAAACATCATGTTAATATTTTTTACACAGCTCCGACGGCGATAAGGGCTTTAATGGCCCAAGGTAATGACTATGTCACCCGTACGGACCGGAGTAGTTTAAGAATTCTAGGTTCGGTTGGAGAGCCAATTAATCCAGAAGCCTGGGAATGGTATTACAAAATTGTCGGGGACTCACGTTGCCCCATTGTCGATACTTGGTGGCAAACCGAAACCGGTGGTATTTTAATTACCCCATTACCTGGCGCAATCGCCCAAAAGCCAGGATCTGCTACCCTACCCTTCTTTGGTGTAAAACCAGAAATACTGGATAATGAAGGTAATATTCTTGAAGGAGAAGCACAGGGTGTTTTAGTTATTTCTCGCCCTTGGCCCGGTCAGGCTAGAACCCTATATGGCGATCATGATCGCTTTATTGATACCTATTTCAAGAATTATCCGGGATATTATTTTACTGGGGATGGTGCCCGTAGAGATAAAGATGGCTATTATTGGATCACTGGTCGCGTTGATGATGTCATCAACGTTTCTGGCCATCGTATGGGTACTGCTGAAGTTGAAAGCGCGTTAGTGTTACACCCACAAGTTGCAGAAGCCGCCGTTGTTGGTTATCCGCATGAAATTAAGGGCCAGGGAATTTATGCCTACGTCACACTTAATGTTGGCATTGAACCTTCAGAAGACCTGCGTAAAGAATTGATTAGTCTGGTTAGAAAAGAAATTGGCCCAATCGCCAGTCCCGATGTTATTCAGTGGGCACCAGGTCTACCTAAAACCCGTTCAGGAAAAATCATGCGCCGGATATTGCGAAAAGTTGCTGCTAATGAGCTGGAAAACCTGGGCGACACATCAACCCTGGCAGACCCAACTGTGGTCGATGAAATTATTGGCAATCGTGTGAATAAAGAGTAATTCTATCTAGCAACATTGGTTTGATTGATAAGAATATTAGATCATTCCCACGAAGACCATCACTGCCATTAAGTTAAGGATATTTCGTAATTATGTAGGTTGGGCAAAGCGTAG
>JAUXDP010000286.1 GCA_030618325.1 Methylococcaceae bacterium
TATTTGCTGTGTATTGGATGGGGCCGGCTATTGCACACATCATTATAAGTTTCGATTTTGGTGAGAACAATCATTTGGCCGTATCCATCGAAGCACGTAAAGAAGAAGGAGAAGGATATTCAACTATCAAAGGTTTTTTTAGACAATATGAGCTGGTCTATATTGTGGCAGATGAACGCGATGTTATTGGCTTACGGACACATTATCGGAATGATCCGCCAGAACAGGTTTATCGATATCGACCCAAAACATCAAAAGAAAATGCCAAGCGTCTATTTTTGGCATACATTGATAATATAAATGCGTTGTATGAATCTCCCGCTTTTTACAATACTATTTTAGCAAATTGCACCAGTGTGATTTGGTTACATACTCGGGTAAACCCTGATCACCTGCCATTTTCCTGGAAAATATTAATGAGTGGCTACGTGCCAGAATATCTTTATGAATCAGACCGGTTAGATCAGAAATTATCTTTTACAAAGCTAAAGGATCAAGCACATATCAACCCTCTTGTAGAAACACAACCAATATCATCATTGTTTTCTAGTTCTATTCGTCCCTGATAAAAAAGATTGACGGGTAGAATAAATTCTAAAAGACCGTCATTCCCGAAGTCTCTTATCGGGAATCCATTGATACAAGTGCATGGATTCCTGCTAAGAGCCCGCAGGAATGAACGAACTATGATTTTACCCGTCAATAGCACATTGACAGACTACTAGTGTGATGGAGTACTTGTATACTCCTTACTAAATCATTACAAATAATATGAAAATTATAACATTAAGCTTAATATCTATCGTCGTTCTACTTTGCTTTTCACCGTTAGCTTCAGCATTAAGCATTGTAGCGAAAGAGGAAGCACCCTATGTTGGAAATGAATTGCCAAACCAGGGCTTATCTATTGAAATTATAAATACTGCCTTTCAGCGAGCAGGATATAAAACAAACTTTGTTTTCGAAACCTGGCCACGGACATACGAAGGTGCTCTTATTGGTATTTATGATGTTATTGGTTCGATCTGGCGTAACAAAGAGAGAGAAAAAGATTTTGTCTTTAGTGACCCTTATCTTTTTCATGAAATCAAGTTCATAAAAAGAAAAGCTGATACTGAGATCAAATTTAATAATTTAGATGACCTTAAAGGTTTAATTATTGGAACGCTTAAGAATTATGCATACCGAGATGATTTTACAAAGTCGAGAAATATTATAAAACTGCAACAAAATCACTTAATACAAAACCTTTTGTTTCTAACACAAGAGAATATTGATATGACTTTAGGTGATATTCGTAAAATTCATTATGAAATTAACAAATATATGAAAAGCAACATAAAAAAGTTAGAAATTTTACCACAAGCACTGAGTAAGAGAGGCACACATATAGCTGTTAGCAAATCCAACCCAGCTCATGCCGAGATTATTGTTAAGTTTAATAAAGCATTGGAATCAATGAAAAGCGATGGCACTTATGATGCTATTATTAAAAAACATGATAAATCATCTATTGTAATTTTGTAGAATCTGAATTAAAACAGTGTGCAGTATGAGTACCCAGTCTATCGCGCTTACTGCGGTTCGCTATTTATTTCCAGTTGCCTTAACTTTGTTCATATAACCAGGAAAGAAATAGCTTATAACCCAAGGCTAGTATGATAGCACCTACGAACAGTCCGATAATGCCAGAAAACATCATGCCTCCGACAGCACCAATAAATATAACAGCCATAGGCAGATCAATACCACGACCCATTAAAATAGGTTTTAATACATTATCCAATAGACCTACAATAATCATCCAGATCATAAACACAGCTGCAAACAGACTACTGTGTATGGAAAACACATAAATAATAACGGGGAGTAGCAGGATAAAAGTGGGTAATTGAACAATCGCAATAAATAGGCAAAGGATTGTCAGGATACCAGCGCCAGGAATGTCGGCAAAAAAGAAACCAACACCAGCTAACATTGACTGAATCAGTGCAACACCCAAAACGCCTCGAGCAACACCACGAATAGTGGCTATGGATAATGTTGTTAATTCTTCACCTTTATCGCCAGCCAGACGTTTGCTGATAGATAGAGCTAAGTTATAACCGGCTTTTCCATTAATTAATAACATACCGGAAATAATAACGGATATAAGCAGTTGCACAATAGTCAGCATAGTTGAAACACTGGAAGAAATTAACCATTTAGTCATTTCTTTGAGTTGGGGTGCCAGTGTTTTAAGGGCTTCACTCAGATTCGTTTCTGCCAGATGCCAGAATTCAAAAAGTGGTTTACCAATCAATGGCCAGCTAGCAACATTTTTCGTTGGAGCCGGAATGGAGAAAGTACCCGTATTAAGTTTTTGCGCTAAATCATGAGCATTTTGACTGATCATGTCAGCTAAAAAAACACAAGGTCCAACGATGATAAGAATGAGTACGGCTGTAATCAGCGTTGATGTCATTTTTTCACGGCCACCTAAGGCCATCGATAGTCTCTGATAGAGTGGATAGAGTGCAACTGCAATGATCATTCCCCACGCTAGAGGATTGATGAAAGGCTGGATGATATTAAAGCACCAGGACAATAACAAGAAAAGAAAACCGATTTTAATGGTCGCTTCAACTGCTTTTTTACTGAAGTCATCAGTGTGAGAAGAATTGTTATTATTTTCCATATGGAATGTTTCCGTGTGAAGTGTATTTGCTCAGTAACAAGGTAGCCGTAATTTCAAAAGACAGTTGCTATTTGTTAAGACATTCGGTTTTATAGCGCTCTCGAGCAGTATTTCGACGAACGGGCCGGAATTCTAAGTCTTTAATTTTTTGTTGTAAATCAAGGCAATGTTGGTTGTGCAAATTATCTTCGGTTTTATAATTGGTATCTTCAAGTGCCTTTGGTGCTTTAAGCATAATGGAGGATGAATATTGGTTACGGTTTTCTTCAGCAGAAACAGGCATTATAAATAAAGCAACGGAGAGAAAGACAAACGGTATCAAAAGAATTTTTTTCATAGTGGAATATAGTTTAACTTTGTCGAGCATTATTTTAAAAATAAATCAGTCAATTGTAGCGAGCCAATCAGTAGCTAGCTCCAACTGATCTTCTGGAAAAAATTCGATTTCAGTGCTACGGAATGATTTTCCGATAAACATAAAGATATCCTCTTTCCATTTCTCATCACCAACGATAGCCATTTTTGAAACTCGGTCCGCATGTTCTTGCATAAATAAAATGTCATCCCATCGTGGGTCTTTACTCCAGCCAGTAAAATTATCCAGAAAAATCAAAGCTCGACTTTCATGGTATAACTCGAGTCCTAATAACACCAAAGCTTGAGTTTCCAGGTAATCTTCCACGGAAAATTGGCCGCTGATTTTCATCCAGATTTCTTGATCCAGTTTTTTTGTTAGTTCAAAAGGCATTTGTTAATCTCCATTAGGTATGTTTGGAAAGAAGTTGTTCCAAGTCGTCCAGAAAGTATTGTTGGATAATTTCCGTCAGTATGTTTCTTGGCAATTCATCTTCACGGTTGGCTAGTTCGTCATAAAGTGGTCTGGCAATGGTTTTGAAAATGACTAATAATTCAGGATCAAAATGCGTGCCGATATTTTTTTCCATTTCTGCCATACTGTTGTCAAAATCAAAAGGTTCTTTGTATGGACGGCGTGAAGTAAGTGCATCAAACACATCAGCAATGGCGAAAATGCGAGCAACCATAGGTATATTTTTTCCGACCAGTACTTCATTGTTAGCGGTATATCCATTGCCATTGTATTTTTCATGATGGTGTAAAACAACATCTTCTCCATCCTGAAGCCAACGGGAACTTTTTATAATATCTACCCCATGCTTAACATG
>JAUXDP010000194.1 GCA_030618325.1 Methylococcaceae bacterium
CTCGTCAACAAAAATACCATCAGTGCCCGCAATAGACCAATTTTGAGTCCCCATGACTTTTTCCTGCATGGTTAGATGATCTGCTGATGCGGTCAATACCATAATCCCTGCCGGCTCAATGGCTTGAGCAATAATTGTTTGTTCTCCGTGATGGCGCTGAATGATTTGCGCTTCACGCATGACAGGAGGGAGTTTTTCTAAAGCGGCCACTAATTCACCGGTTTGCGAATATAAGTGAGCAAATCCTGTGCCTTTGTTGTTAGTGCCCGTCACCAAAAAGCGATTGAGTTCTGTTAAATAGACTGCACTATAGGTGTAATACTTGAGATGGCTGGCAATTTGTATAGGTTTTTTTAGTATTTGACCCGTTTCAGGGTCAAGGATGGCCATCATCAAAATACTCCAGGTTTCGCCATCAACAAAACGCTGCCAAACTAACATTGCAGTGTGCTTTGAGCCAGCAACTAATGGCCACCAGTCTCGGGTTGTTTTTCCCACTGCAACGGGTACAGTGTGTTCAAGCTCCCCTT
This sequence comes from Methylococcaceae bacterium, assembly GCA_030618325.1. Classification (GTDB taxonomy): domain Bacteria; phylum Pseudomonadota; class Gammaproteobacteria; order Methylococcales; family Methylomonadaceae; genus JALSJK01. Next base: position 531 of record JAUXDP010000194.1, read on the forward strand.
CCCTGGAATAAATTTTCGCCAGAACATCATCGCCAGAGCCAAGATTGTCAACACCCCCACCTTTTATCCATTCGTCAGAATAAAACACGACAAATCGTTGTTTGACAGCAGCAACATGACCTGAATGTCCACCATCATGGACCAGTTGAGGATAAGGTTTGATTGGCTTCATCATAGGATCATAAACGGAATATCGTTGTGCCACGTTGCGGTTGGTATTCCAGCCGTCTTCCATGGTTATCATGATATATCCATCGTCTGTTATCGCAGCACTGGCAGGTTCTTGTGCCTCCGGCTTGGAAATAAGAGTGATGGGGTGAATGACTGGCTTTTGTGGATCAATCAATGAAGAGTATACGTCATGCGTCCAGCTACCATTTTTATCTTTCCCGGCGGGAGGATTGCCTGAACTTGACCAAATTAATAGCCATTGATTATCTGGGCGCTGTAAAAAATTAATACCATGTTGATAAGAGCGATCATCCTGAGCTTCAGTATTATTTAAAATACAAAAAAATAGGGCAAATACAAAGAACAGTTGGATTGGCAAAACTAGAGCACTACGATAAAAATTAATAAACATGGTAATTTTAAAAAATAGGGGAATGTTAAAGGACTACTGATTATCTTTTTCCACCGCATCATGTAATTGCTCCAAAACATCAGGAATGGCGCTAACGACTCGGTTCCAGCTGGGTATAAACGGCTTTTCTCCTGGAAACTTTAAAAAGGCATCTCCAGCGAGGATAATATTTTGTGCAAACAGCTCGACCGTTTGTTCTTCCAGGTGTCGGTCAAGTTCCAACCCATTGATGCAAGCATCAGCATAATAAGCTTCCACTGTATCTAACGCTTCGCGATAGTAAGTTGCCTTCAGGGTTCTAAAAATTTCTGTGCTGAGAGCCACGCCTTGCGTTGCCAGCTTGCGGAAGATAGCTTTTGTGATATCAATACTCATTTTTGACAAACCGGAATTGGCATCATCAGAAGAAAGGACCTGGTGTTTATGGTCATAAGCATCCGCAATTTCTACCTGGCAGATATGATTTTTCGATTGGTTACGGTAAATTTCGGAAAGTACACCGATCTCCAAACCCCAGTCGCTAGGGATACGGATTTCCTTGATAGTATCAATGCGGGTGGCAAATTCACCTGACAAAGCATATCGGAAACTATCTAAATAGTCCAGATAGTCCATTGAGCCTATCGTTTGTTTTAGTGCTCTGATCAGAGGTGTTACCAGAAGTCGACACACTCGGCCGTTGATTTTATGATCAGCAACACGGTAGTAATACCCTTTGCAAAACTCATAGTGAAAAGCAGGGTTGGTGACCGGATAAAATAATCGTGCTAATAATTCCCGATTATAAGTAAGAATATCGCAATCATGTATGGCTATGGATTCTGATTGACCCGAGGCAATGGCATAGCCATAACAAAACCAGACATTACGCCCTTTGCCAGCCTCTTTAGGCGCGAGTTCTTTTGCTTCCAATTGGGACTTTAATTGTTGCAGTCTGGGGCCATCATTCCATAAAATTTTATAATTTTGCGGCAAACGACTAAAAAATTGTTTCGCATACTCAAACTCCCTCTTATTTGCTCTGTCCAAACCAATAATGATTTCCTGCAAATAAGGAACCTTGGCGATTTCAGCAATAATATTTTTTAACGCCGGCCCTTCCAGTTCAGAAAACAACGAAGGTAAAACCAAAGCCATTGGCCGTTGCTTCGCGAAGGAAAGTAGCTCTTGCTCAAGCCCTTCCAGTCGATTATTCGCTAATTTGTGAAGTGTGGTAATAACACCATTTTGAAAAAAATCACTCATGTGAATTCCTTAAAACTGTCTCTGTATTTTGATAAGACCAAAAACTCTAGTCATGACTTCCTGCCAACCTTTTGGCCCAGGCATTGTTGATTTTAGAACGGTATTGCCTGTTTGTTTGAGTTGCAGGGGTTCACCATAGGCTGGCCGAATAATCCCTGCAATATCAACCCTTTCCAGCATCAATTGATCGTTTTGGCTATCCCCCAAAGCAATCGTGGTAAAGTCATGTTGATATTGTTTGCGATATAATTCAACCAGAAAACTCATAGCTTGGGCTTTATCAGTTTGTCCCATTACATGAAGAAACCGTCCACCTCTGAGCAATTTTAAACCTTGTTGCTCCACTAATTTTTTGAATAATAACAAGTTTTTTCCAGAGTCCTGCCATTTTATCGGTTCTGATCCTGACCGTTCTTTGGCTTGCTCCGCCTGTTGTTCAGATAATCCTGTTTCAGCCATTATTTCTTCAAGCGTGAAATCAGCAAAGCCTTTAAAAACGTACCCTTTCTGATCTCTCAATTGATGGATAAATTGTAAAACATCAGTTCTTGAAGCACCTAATAACACATCTGATACAGGGGCAGTATATTCGGTGAAAATTCCACGGGGAATAATCACCGCCGCACCGTTTTCTACCACAAAAGGATAAGTGTTCTGCAAGTCTTTCCGAATCGTATTGATTTCACTCTGGGTTTTACTGGAATTTAAAATAAGTGGAATTTGATATTGATTGATTCTATCTAACGCGGGTAAAGCCTCATCAAATGTGTAGTTGTTATGATCTAACAGCGTACCGTCCAGGTCGGTGAAAATCAGGTAGGGATGGACTGTATCTTTTTCCATATTAATGATTGTTGCTTGTTTAACCAGACGGTGGCAATATTAAGTTATGCGAAAAAAATTTATTCTAGCCAGTATTGTAACGCCAATTTCAATTTGGTTTCTGTCCCTATTTGTACCACAAGCTGTTTGGTTATTGATAGTGGTAATTCTTTTGGTTCTGTTAGGACTATACGATATGCTGCAAACCAAACATACTATTCGGCGTAATTTTCCAGTCATTGGCAGAATGCGCTGGCTTATGGAAAGCGTTCGGCCAATGATCCAGCAATATTATGTCGAGTCGGATACTAGTGGCGCTCCGGTAAACCGGATTTTTCGCTCCGTTGTCTATCAACGTGCAAAGCAGGAAACGGATACCGTTCCTTATGGGACCAAGTTTGATGTTTATCGGATTGGCTATGAGTGGATCGGCCATTCACTGGCGAGTCATGAACCGTCAGAAATTAACCAAGACCCTAGGGTATTGATTGGGGGAAAGGATTGCTCCCAACCCTATAATGCTAGTTTGCTAAATATTTCAGCAATGAGCTTTGGCGCTCTGAGCAGTCACGCTATTTTAGCTTTGAATGGCGGTGCAAAAAAAGGTAGCTTTGCACATAATACCGGAGAAGGAGGGATCAGCCAATATCATTTAAAACAGGGTGGCGATTTGATTTGGCAAATTGGTACAGGTTACTTTGGTTGTCGCACTCCGAATGGGTATTTCGATGAGGAACAATACCAGACCAAAGCCGCTATAGACCAGGTTAAAATGATCGAAATTAAACTTTCCCAGGGTGCTAAACCAGGTCATGGCGGGCTCCTGCCAGCAAGTAAAAATTCTCCAGAAATTGCTGAAATAAGAGGTTTACAAGCACATACACAAGTCAACTCACCTAGTAGACATTCGGCTTTTACGACACCTATTGAATTAATGCTTTTTATCCAAAAAATACGGCAATTAGCGAATGGTAAGCCAATAGGTATCAAATTGTGTATTGGCCATAGAAGCGACTTTATTGCTCTATGCAAAGCTATGAAAGAAACGGGTATTACCCCTGACTTTATTACTGTAGATGGTGGGGAGGGAGGCACTGGAGCAGCACCCTTGGAATATAGCAACTCAATTGGTATGCCATTAACGGATGCCATCGTATTTGTTAGCGATTGCCTGACTGGCTTTGGTCTCAAGAGTGAAATCAAGATTATTGCGTCAGGAAAAATATTTTCAGGTTTTCACATCATCAAACGGATAAGCTTAGGCGCCGATTTGTGTAACAGTGCCAGAGGTATGATGTTGGCTATGGGTTGCATTCAGTCTTTACAATGTAACATCAACACCTGCCCAACAGGTATCACCACCCAAGACCCTGCATTAGTTAATGGCTTGGTTGTTAAAGATAAAATAAATCGCGTGGCAAATTACCATACGGAGACAGTTCGAGCCGCAGCTGAAATTATGTCGGCAGCAGGACTTTCAAACACCAAGGAACTGGGTAGGTCCCATATTTTTCGTAGGGTTAGTCACACTAGTATTCTACGGTTTGATGAGATCTATCCGCCAGTTGCTTCTGGGAGTTTACTTGGCGAAGACATTTCGCAATTTTATAAAGAGGATTATCAGATGGCAAACCCGAATTTTTTCAATGCAACAACGTGTAAGACTTGTTAAACTTAGAGCCATGAGCAACTGATTTATCTATGTTTATGGGAACTTCATCCCAACAGGTTTTCTCTAATGATTTACCTGCTGTATATTTCTTTATGGAGACAGAACTATGAGCACTTGCTGCACAGACCCCACAGAACCAATAAAACTAGATCCTAGAGATTTACGTCGTGAACAGGAATTGCATGGGAATTTGCTGCGTGATCTTTTCACGGAACACCCAGAAAAAGTGATGCTTCAACAATTAAGAACTGCGAACACATACCTACGCGAATTAGCCGCCCTTAGAGCTCACTATGATTCTGTCAGGAAGCAAGCTATTTCCTTACTTGATAGTCCAAGTATCGCTACTCTGGAACGTATCATTAAAATAGAAGTAGACTCGGATATTGCGAAAGTTGCACAATTACAATTGCAAAAAATCTCTGAGTGATACGGATATCAGTGCGAAATATAATAGCATTAGATATTACTTTGGAGGTGCAAAATGGAATGGGTTGAAGTCATTAATAACCCACTTTTAAAAGATCTTCCATTTAAGATAGAACTGAATAAATTCGGCAAAATCTTGATGAGTCCGACTTCAAATCAACAGAGACGGATACAAGGCCGTATGGCTGCTAGTTTGATCAATAAGTTGCCTTCAGGCGAAGTTATTACTGAATGTTCTATACAAACATCAGAAGGAGTCAAAGTGGCTGATGTAACCTGGGCATCGAATGAGTTTATCAATACATTCGCCTATGAAACACCTTATCCAAAAGCACCGGAGATATGCATAGAAATTGTTTCCCCATCTAATTCCAAGGCTGAAATCTCCGAAAAGGTTAATCTTTATCTGGCCAAAGGCGCTCATGAAGTCTGGGTGGTTTATGAGGATAGCCGGATACTTACTTTTGTTCATACAGGGGAAATAGAACAAAGCATAATTGCACTGGATGCACAAAGCCTATAGCCGGCAATTCACGATACTGCCCAGAACCCTTTTTCTATCCATTTTGACATCACTTCCACGCATCTTTGGTAAAAGCAATTAGGAGGCTCGCTGTATGATTTACAGGCTAATCCTTGTGAATCACAAAATAAACCTGTTTGCAACTATTTTTTTAAATCTTGTTAATGGCATATGCAATGCTTGAAAATCCAATTTTTCACTGGACCTTAATGTGAAAAAATGGTATCTATAGTGACTAGAATTTATACAATAACAATAAAGAATTCTAACTA
>JAUXDP010000207.1 GCA_030618325.1 Methylococcaceae bacterium
CTGCTTTTGTTTGCTAACAAGAAAATCGCAGGCTCTGGTAATACTTTGACTCAGGATCGCTTGATCATAATAACCTACCGCCTGAGCTTTTTTTAATGCTTCAATGCCAAACCAAGTTGCATAAGTAAAGCAGACCCCCCACCCTCCACACCATGAGCCATCTGATCTTTGCTGATGAACAATATACTCCAGACCTCGAATTATGGATGAATTGATTTGCTCGGACTTATAATCCGGGTAAAAATGCTGAATTTCGATCAACGTTTGAATACAGGCCGAACTGCACTCAGTCCAGGAGTAATCAATCATAATGTCGGCAAAAATTTCTGATGGGTTGAGTTTTTCCAGCCATTTTGGAGCGCGAGATAATTCATAAGTTGCCCAGCCGCCATCTTTATTTTGCATCGATAAAATAACATTAACGGCTAACTTAAGTCTTTCATCGCTAATTTCCGATTTCATCAAACCTGAACTGTGAACGCTCAATGTTGCACTTATCCCTTCTGCCGTACAATCAGCCACTGGCCACCCCTGCTCTGCCGTAGAAAATGGCCAACTACCAATCATCGGATGCCTGAAATACTGTTCATGAGTACTATGTTGTTTCAGTATTTGCGACTGATTAATAAAGTCATAGCTTTTTTCAATAGTCGGCTTGAACAAAGAACCTATATCACTTTCCAAAATGGCCCGAGTAGTGAATGCAACATCCCAAAGCTGCGAACCATTGTAACCAGCCATCTTCATACCATCTTCTGCGACCCATAAATAGTCGTACCAGCGTTTAACATGCTCCTGAAATTGCGTGGAATCCTTACCATGTGCATGCCAAATACAAATTGAATTAATGGCCTGGCTAACGGGGCCTATATCAAGAGATTGGGTTTGCAAATCTTCTGCATGTATATACTCAAGAATAAAAGCCAGTACTTTTTTCCTGGGCCAGGACAAATGAAATTTTTCATAAGTATTGGTAAAAAAATTCATCCATTTAAGCACGGGAGATTGCACGGTATAACTATCCTTAGCGCAAATTTTATCTCTTTGTTTCGGCCAGTCTATCTCGTTAAAATTATCGACAAAAATTTCTTTTCTTATCGATACAATCAACTCATTTTCAGGCACCTGAATTCTATGAGCATAACAATAAGCCATGGGTAAATAAACCATTCGGGAATGACACCAATAACGAGAAGGATGTACTGGCAACCATTTTGGAAAAAGCCACATCTCCGGAAAAAGGCTATTAAAGCCATCCCAGTCATATAAATTCATGATGGCCAGATAAAATTTCCCCCAAGAGGGAATGCCTGTTGCCCCGCCGTTTTCTTGTATCCAGTTTCTCGCCTGTATCAGACGTATATCGCCACTTTCAATACCCAACAGCCTTAAAGATACATACTGCATGACGGTTCCAAACAGGGTTGATTCACTTTCAATATGCATTCCCCAGCCACCATCTGTATTCTGGTGATTGAACAAATAGATTTTCATCAATTCTTGATGTGGCTTTGGAAACTCAGTTCCAGTGATGTATGAGGCAATCAACAACCCCGGCAACAAAAACATTGGCCCGCCATAATCACCCGGCCAATGCCCTTCCTCACTTTGTAAGAATGAAAAATAATTAATACCATTTATCAGCGTATCGACAACTTTTTGATCTTCCTCATTCTTCATTTCTGGTCGAGAACCCGCAAAAGGTCTAAATTTGGCATTTTGGTCTTGGTGCCTAAAAACCTGGTCAGCAGAATTAGGGTTATTAGCGCTATCAAAAGCGAAATCTTCGGCAAACTGTTGAATTTCTTCATTAGATAGCTTTGAGGCATTCCCTAGATGCCTCTCAATATCTTTTGATTTTGGCTTAAAGGCCCAAATATGCCTGCCATTTTGAGTCAATAATCGCCAATTTTTCCAACTCGGTTTAACTTCCAACATAATTCACTTGTTTTAAGATGCTGATATTCTCAACAACAGTTAAAAACACCAACGAGGCATTCTTTTATAGTATTTGTGGCAAAAAACACAACACAATGATTCCTGAAAATTATTATTTTACAATAAACTACAACCAAAAGCCGGATATTTGTATTTTTACAACACACCCTATCTTGTAAAAATTACTTCAAAAGCGCATTAAACCCTTAATTATTCAAGAATATATTGATTTTTCTATAATACTAAAATATAATTACAGCATGAATAAGATAATTTTTGTTGTTTTTAGCCTACTTTTCACAAGCGGTTGCTTTGCAAACGCTATGGATAATGCGCTGCAAAAAATTGAATCTGAATGGGCGGTGGCGGAGCATACCTATGCTGTTGACAAGCGTAAAACTGTATTTCGCAGCCTATTGAAACAGACAGAAGCGCTTACGAATGAATTTCCAGGCAAAGCAAAACCTTTGATCCTCCAAGCCTGCATCATTCTAACTCGCGCAAAAATTGAAAATTCTTTAGCTGCATTATCCTCTGTACATGAGGCAAAAAAATTACTGGAAAAGGCTATAGCAATTAATCCTCAGGCTGACCGAGGCTCTGCCATGGTGACTCTTGGCATTCTCTATTATAAAGTCCCTGGCTGGCCAATCGCTTTTGGTGATACCGACAAAGCCAAAAATATGTTGCAAACCGCCTTGAAAATCAATCCTAAAGGCATGGACAGCAATTATTTCTACGCGGAATTTCTTTTGACACAGGACAACCCGGAAAAAGCTACTGCTTATTTAGTCAAAGCTGTAAATGCACCCTCTTATGGAACCAATACTTTTTTTGCGCGTGAAATTAAAGCAAAAGCAAAACGGGCACTTGAAACTATTACGACTGTAATTGCATACAATGAGTTAGAGACTCTATAGAAGCTCTGCTTGCCAAACAATAAAAGCTAATTAATATCTAAACCAAATTACCCCCTGCTTCACCCTTGAAGGATCGTTAAATTCCCTTCACTTGGTTTTTTCTCCTACACTTACATACTCCAAAAAACTCATATGCCCTCAGACAATTCATCCGGACTGAATATTGTTTTTGTTGCAGATGTCGTAGACGGAGAAAAGTCGGGGGGCGTCATTTCAGCAAGACGCTTAACTGATTATCTAAAAACCCGACATAAACTAACCATCATTAGTACTGGCAAAGAGGAAGAAAATAAAATTGTACTACCCCAATTCTATTTACCGTTTGCCAAAAAACAAATGCTCGACATGGGCTTTTTATTTGCCTGGCCCAACAAACAAGTTCTAATTGACAGCTTCAAAAAAGCCGATCTTGTTCACATCCAGTTTCCTTTTCTTTTAGGCTATCAAGCATTAAAACAAGCCCGAAAACTGAGTAAACCAGTGGTTCTGGGCTTCCATCTACAACCTGAAAACCTGATTTGGAATGTAGGCATAAAATCAAAATGGCTAACTTCACTGCTATATCATTTTTTTGTCAAAACCTTTTACAATAAAGGCGACATCATTATTTCTCCAAGCGCAATGGGAAAATCCATGCTGGAAAAGTATGGAATCAAAGTTCCTGTAAAAGTGATTTCCAATGGTTTACCCATTCAATTTAAGCCAGAGAAGCATACCCCAGACCCAAAATATGCCAACAAATTTATAATTTTAATGGTCGGCAGAATGGCTAAAGAAAAAAGGCATAATCTCGTCATTGAAGCTATTAATCGATCCAAATATGCAGATCAGATTCAGCTAATTGCCACCGGCAAAGGACCGTTACTCGAAGAACTTAAAACGCTCGGCAAGGAACTACCTAACTCCGCAGTATTTACCTATGTCAGCCAGGAAGAATTAATCAGATTATTTAACACAGCCGACCTGTTCTTACATGCATCGGAAATTGAGCTAGAGGGCATGGCGGTTATGGAAGCAATTGGCTGCGGCTTACCGGCTTTAATTGCCGACGCCGAACATAGCGCATCCACTCAATTCGCCCTCAATGAAAAATTTCTATTTACTTCTGGTGATGCAAAAAATTTATCTACAAAGATAGATTATTGGATAGCCCATCAGAAAGAGCTGAAAGACTCAAGACAACTCTACCTGGAAAAGGCCAAGCAATACTCATTTTCTGCTTGTGTTAAACAAACTGAGGATTTGTATCGGCAAATCATTAGTGAATGAGGATATTCACAGCAAGGAAAAGATTATCCCCTATCGTCCGATAGATGCGTTAAAAGCACTAAATTTCGAATTGCTTCGCTTGGGGCTTAAGCTTTTGACATGAACTTTCCAGTGCCAGTATTAATTTTGATCACCTCACCCTGCTCAATATATTCAGGCACCTGAACCTCTATCCCGGTTGTCAATTTAGCAGGTTTGGTACGACTGGTTGCACTGGCTCCCTTTATACCCGGAGCAGTTTCGACTATCTCAAGTGCGACAGAAGCGGGTAATTCAATACCTAATGGCGTATCTTCCATCAAAAGTAAGATAATCCCTTCCAGGCCTTCAGTTAAATACCCAACCAGGCCATCAAGATCATCTTCATTCAAACCATATTGTTCATAGCTTTCCAAGTTCATGAAATAGTAGCTTTCGCCATCCAGGTAGGAATACTGCACAGTGACTCGTTCACAATCAGCTTCTTTTAGAAAATCATCGCCTTTGAATGATTCATCGAGTTTTTGTTTGGTTTTAAGATGGACAAATCGTATTTTATAGAGCGTTGACGCTCCACGCGATGTTGGGTTTCTAACCTCAATTTTTTTTACAGAATACGGCTCGCCGTTTATTTCGATAGCCATATTCTGTTTCAAGTCACTTGCTTTTGGCAAAATACTTCCTCTGGTTATTTTTTCTTAATGTAAAAAATTTGTTGTTCAGTTTCTTTTATAAAACTTACAATCTTATGTCCCGACTGATCTGAATAAACGCCGAAATCAAGATGTGCTGCCGGGTCGGTCGCAATGACTTTCACCACTTCACCACCTGCCATTTCCTGCAGAATTTTTTTTAGGCGCAACAAAGGTAATGGACAATTAAGGCCACTGGCATCTACTTCAAAATCAAATTCAGGCATTTTTATCGGCTATTTTCCAATCAGGTATTTATAATACTCCGTCAAGGTTATATTGAGAGCCAAGTAACCTTGATGAGGAGTAGATTATATCATTAACCTTAAAATCCGAGAATCTCAGTAAAATTATGGAGTACTTTCCACTTTTCATCAAATTAAAAAACCAGCGTTGCTTGGTGGTTGGTGCTGGCGAGGTTGCAGCGCGAAAAATTGATTTATTATCCAGAGCCCATGCCAATATTACAGTAATCGCCCAAAAAATAGACAATACTGTTGGCAACATGAAAACCACTCATCGTTTGCATATTGTAGAAAAAATATTTGAAGCGTCTGACCTAGTGGAATTCAAGCTTGTAGTTTCAGCAACCAATGACCCACTGACAAATAAATTAGTCGCAAATGCAGCAAATAAACTTAACATCCCAGTTAATGTTGTCGATAATCCCGATCTTTGCAGCTTTATTTTTCCAGCTATTATTGATCGATCCCCAGTTATTGCAGCCATTTCGTCCGGTGGTGCATCACCTGTACTAGCGCGTCTACTTAGAGCCAAAATTGAAAGCTTGATTCCAGCCGCTTATGGCCGTCTTGCTCAGCTGGCAGAGAAATATAGACCCCAGGTAAAACAATCTATATTAAATCCTTCACACCGCCGCATCTTTTGGGAAAACACCCTGCAAGGACCAGTAGCTGAGCTTATTTTTGCTAACCGAGATGAAGAAGCTGAACAACAGTTAAAAAATGCCCTCACCCATTTAACAGATAACAAAACTAC
>JAUXDP010000016.1 GCA_030618325.1 Methylococcaceae bacterium
AAGACGGAAATTCAACAGGTTCTGGATTCATACCAGGCTGGTATTCAGATTACCAGTGTCAATCTTCAGGATGCACAGCCTCCGGAACAAGTGCAAGGAGCATTTGAGGATGCTATCAAGGCACGAGAGGATAAACAACGCCTTATAAACGAAGCGCAGGGGTATTATAATGATGTTATTCCTAAAGCCAGAGGTGCTGCGTCAAGGCAAACTCAAGGGGCTGAAGCCTATAAAGCCAGGGTGGTTGCGCAATCGGAAGGTGAATCCAGTCGTTTTTCACAATTGTTAGCGGAGTATCGTAGAGCGCCGGAAGTAACTCGGAAACGGTTGTATATTGAATCTATGGAGGCGGTGTATGGTCGCACCAATACTATTATGGTTGATGTAAAAGGGGGTAATAATTTACTTTATTTGCCTTTGGATAAATTAACACAACGCCAACCTGCGGCAAGCACAACCCAATCCTATCAGCAATCTACGCCTGCACCACGGCAATCAATAAATAACACGGACTCTACTAGAGGCCGTACGGCAAGGGGACGTTAAAATGACCCAAAATAAAATTTTAGTTGGCCTCGGGGCGCTGCTTTTACTGGTTTCAATGTGTGTTTTCACTGTGAGTGAAACTGAAAAAGCAATCAAATTTAGTTTGGAAAAATTGTTAGGTCGGATTTTACACCCGGGTTATACTTTAAAATACCCATCTACAATAATGTCAAAAAGTTTGATGATAGGCTTTTATCGCTTGATGCTAAACCTGAGCGATTTTTAACGGCAGAAAAGAAAAACGTAATCGTTGATTCTTATGTCAAATGGCGCATAGGCAATGTTAATACCTTCTATACTCGGGTTGCTGGTGATGTAGCTCAGGCGAATATCCGCCTGGATCAGATTATAAAAGATGCTTTGCGGAATGAATTTAGTAAACGGGACATTAAGCAATTAGTTGCAACTGATCGTAGTGCTGTTCGTAAGGCTTTGGTTGCCAATACTAAGAAAGTAGCAGCGGCATTAGGTATTGATGTCGTTGATGTTCAGGTGAAAAGAATTGATTTACCCCCTGATGTCAGTAATTCAGTCTATAGCAGAATGGAAGCGGAACGCGCCAGGGTTGCTCGTGAATTTCGATCTCAGGGTGCGGAAGCTGCAGAACGAATTCGAGCGGATGCTGATAAGCAGAAAGAAATCATTATTGCAGAAGCCTATCGTGATGCCGAGAAACTTCGAGGTCAGGGCGATGCAAAATCAGCTGACATTTATGCAAAAGCTTATAAAGCGGATGCTGAGTTTTATGATTTTTATCGGAGTATGAATGCGTATCAAAGAAGCTTCAATTCTTCTGGTGATATATTGGTCATAGAACCCGATTCTGAATTCTTTAAATATTTTAAAAAACAGAAATAGAACAAGCTGAATAGTTCGGTTAATCACTCTTCCAGTGTTGGTGGAATCTAAGTGAAGAAAAACGCTCCGCTTGCGGGGCGTTTTGTTTGAGCGGAAGACAAATATGTTACAAAGAAATCCCTGGTTGTTACCAGATGGTATAGAAGAAATATTGCCTGATGATGCTAGGCAACTGGAGCAATTAAGGAGTAAGTTACTAAAGGTTTTTGCCAGTTGGGGATACGAGTACGTTATTCCCCCCTTTATTGATTATTTACAATCTTTACTGACCGGTTCTGGACATGATCTGGATTTACAGACATTTAAGGTAACTGATCAACTGAGTGGTGAATTGCTAGGTATTAGGGCAGATATGACGCCACAGATTGCCCGGATAGACGCCCATCATCTAAAACATGATCGACCTAATCGGCTAAGCTATGCGGGAACGGTTCTACATACCGTTGGCGATCCACTGGAACAAACTCGCAGTCCAATGCAGATTGGGGCGGAATTATACGGTCATGAAGGTATTGAAAGTGATATTGAAGTTATTCAGTTGATGTTGGAAATGCTGGCTATTTCAGGGTTGAAAGATGTGCATCTGGATTTAGGGCATGTCACTATTTTTCGAGAGTTGGCAAAATTTGCTGAGCTGACTGAACAACAAGAGGCTGAGTTATTTGACGTTCTGCAACGTAAAGCTCGGCCCGAATTGGCTCAGGTGATAGATAGCTACATTTCTAATGAGGAAGTTAAAAAATTGTTTCTAATGTTGCCTGAATTGAATGGAGATAAAAGTATTTTGGCTAAAGCAAAAGAATGTTTTGCCTTGGCTGGAAATGCTGTTCTGGAAGGCTTAAACGATCTACAGCAAATTTCGGACAAATTGGCAGTAACCTATCCATTGCTGCCCATTAGTTTTGATCTGGCGGAGTTGCGAGGATATCACTATCATACTGGCGTTGTTTTCTCTGCGTTTGTTCCAACTGTAGGTAAAGAAGTTGCGCGGGGTGGTCGCTACGATAATATCGGTGCTATCTTTGGTCGGGCGCGAGCTGCCACTGGCTTTAGTGCGGATCTAAAATTACTGACTGCATTGACGAGAAATATCAATCAGGATCAAGGTCATGAGAAAATATTTGCTCCCGGAGTGGATGATCTGGATCTTGCTGAAGTAATTAGAGATTTGCGTGCAGAGGGTCATATCGTCATCCAGCAACTTTTGGGGCAATCTGGAAATGCCAAAGATATGGGGTGTGTAAAAATTTTAGAAAGTACGGAACAGGGCTGGGTTATCAAGTCCTTAACTGAGTAGAAACTATGGCTAAGAGCGTTGTAATTATTGGCACTCAATGGGGCGATGAAGGCAAAGGCAAGCTCGTTGACTTATTAACGGAGCAGGCTGATGCGGTGGTACGGTTCCAGGGAGGACATAATGCCGGACATACTCTGGTAATTAATGGAGAAAAAACGGTATTACATCTGATTCCTTCTGGAATTCTCAGAGATTCAGTGCAATGTCTAATTGGTAATGGTGTGGTTCTGGCGCCTGATGCCTTACTCAAAGAAATAGAATTATTAGAAAAAACTGGCATTCAAGTTAAATCTAGGTTACTGATTAGTGAAGCTTGTGCTTTGATTTTGCCGGTGCATGTTGCAATTGATCAGGCCAGAGAGAAAGCCAGAGGCAATAAAGCAATTGGTACTACGGGTCGAGGTATTGGGCCTGCTTATGAAGATAAAGTAGCAAGACGAGGGCTACGGGCCGGTGATTTGTTAAATTCTGAAAAATTTGCCGAAAAATTATTAGGGTTAATGGATTACCATAATTTTATGCTGACAAATTACTATCATACGGATGCGGTTGATTATCAGCAAACCCTTGATGAAGCGTTGAAAATGGGTGAGCAAATTAAACCCATGCTGATTGATGTTGGCCATTTTCTTTCTGAGTACCATTCGGCAGGAAAGAATATATTATTTGAAGGCGCTCAAGGCGCGCTACTGGATATAGACCACGGCACTTATCCTTATGTAACCTCTTCCAATACCATAGCCGGAGGGGCGGCTACGGGTACAGGGCTGGGGCCATTGGCAATTGACTATGTTCTGGGTATTACCAAGGCTTATTCTACCCGCGTGGGGAATGGGCCTTTTCCCACCGAATTGGCTGATGATGCGGGAGAGCATCTAGGTGTTAAAGGGCATGAATTTGGAGCGACAACTGGACGTAAACGACGTACCGGCTGGTTTGATGCCGTTTCAATGCGAAAATCGGTACAGATGAATAGTTTAAGTGGTATCTGTCTGACCAAGCTTGATGTGCTGGATGGTTTGGACAAAATTGGTATCTGTACTGCCTATAAAGTTAATGGTGTATTGACGGAAACCGCACCTCTTGGGGCTGATAAATACGAATCTTGTGAAGCAGTTATTGAAGAATTACCTGGCTGGTCAGAATCGACCGCAGGCATTACTGATTATGCGTTATTACCTGAAAATGCAAAGAAATACATCACTAGAATAGAGGAGTTACTTGGCATCAAGATCACCATTCTTTCTACGGGTCCTGATAGAGAAGAAACTATCGTATTACAGCATCCTTTTCATTGACTTTAAAACCAGTAGGGTGTGTTAATTCCAGTGCCGTGTGAAATTTAAACAAACTCAAATACATGGGCAAAGAGAGCGGCATTTTAAGTTAACATTGATTGTGCCATTTCAATTTCTTCAGCAACACCTTCTATTTCCATAATTTCTTCATCGGCAGCCATGCCAAGCTTCGCAAAGGCAGGCACTGTAGCCCAATCAATTCTGCAAGCTGGATGACCGGTTCCCGCTATGTTTTGCAGAAAAGCTACTTGTACGACATCAACATAATCAGCTTGATGTCCGTCAGAAACTCGTTCAAAGTTAACATATTCAGAAGCTACAGGCTTTAGGCTATCTGGAAAATTCCAGGAATCCATAATAATTTTACCTACCGCTGGGTGAGCTTTTTCAAGTAATTTTTTTAAACGAGAAGGACTGTCTCTGAATTCAGGAATCTTTTCGACCAGCATTAGAATAGGTAATTTACCTATTTGGTGAATAAGTCCGGCCAGCATGGCCTCGTCTGGGTCAAGATGTTTTGAAAAGGTCGCTAATGCGCGGCAAATAGCCGAGACATTAACGCTTTGTCCCCAAGTTTCCCGGAATAATTCTTCAAGAGCTGCTGTAGGGGGTTTAAACATTTGTTGCATGACCAGACTGGTGATCAAGGTCCGAATAGTATTATTGCCAAGCCGGGCGACCGCCATTTGAATATTGTTTATTTCAACTGCACCCTTATAAAGTGGACTATTGGCTACCTGAATTAATCTTGCTGATAAGGCGGCATCAGTGGTAATCATGTTTGCCAATTCTTCAGCATTAGCTTCCCCTCTAGACACCGCTTCTCTTACTTTTAGGGCAATATCGGGTAAGGTGGGTAAAATCAAACGATTGGCATCTACCTCTTGTTGTACATGGGCTAGAAACTCTTGAACACTTTTAAATTGCATGGTTTGTTGAATAATTCAGTTCAAAAAGGGATAAGATAATTCTGATAAAGTTATTTCAATCTGGTTTTCCACCCTCAGTTGTTTAGATTGAGCATGGTCGGTCTGGATGACTGCCAGCATTTTACATTTACCTTTATCAAAGTGTGCAGTCACAACTTTACCGACACTTTGCTCTGTATCACCGGCGTAATCATAGATAGTGCCATCAGGTAAGGCTGTTTGTGTGGTTTGATATTCAGCTAAGTACATTTTTCTTTTTGCTTTGCCTAGGTAATGTGTTCGGGCAATAATTTCTTGACCTGTATAACAACCCTTTTTGAAGTTTATGCCGCCTAATTGCTCAAGGTTGAGCATTTGTGGAATAAATTCCTCACTTGTTTGTTCATTTAGCCAAGGAATACCATTAACTATATCAAGTTCACGCCAAAAGGCATTGCCTGTTGGAATAAATGTATTTTCATTTATAAATTTAGACCAGATTTTCTTAGCTTGCTCAGTTTTTTCTACGATAAGATAACGATTATTTTGAGATGGGTATTTAACGATGAGGCCATTATGATGAGATACTACAAAGGATGATTGTGGGAAGTCTGCAATCGGTTGTGAACTGCCAAGTCCTATAAGGCATAATTCATCACTGCAAATGGTTAATTCTACATCGGCGCGAAGAATATACATTTGCAACCTTTTTTTAACCGTTTCTAATAAGGCGATGGGTAGAATCAGGTGATAACTCGATTCATATTTCAGGGCTAAAAAAGTACTGATCGTGCGGCCTTTAGCTGTACATAATGCACCAAATGAGCATTTGTTGTCGTTAATATCACCATTAATATCACAAGTAACCTGGCCCTGAAGGAATTGGGATGCATCTTGTCCGGTTACAGTCAGAATGCCCAAGTGAGTTACGGGGCAGATAAAATTTTGGTTATTTTCAGGGGCAGATGAAAACTCAATATCTCCATCATTATTGAAAATTGCACTATTATTGAGTAGAAATTTTTTCCAGTTTGGGTTCATAATTGTTAGTTAATAATGTTGTCAAATCACCAGACTCAATCATTTCAGATTGAAGTGAAATCTTCACCAATACAGATGTCTTTCATCTGTATTGTTCATATTCTTGCGATATTTTCATGTTTATTAGCAGTAGTTCCCATAGTGATGAAAATAGTTTTACCGGTCGGAATATTGTTACATTTGATGTTTTCCCTTCAACAAAAAGAAAAATTAACCGGCTTAAAATTGCAATATAGTCCATCTCAGGCTTGGGAGGTAGCTATGGTAGGGGCTAATCTTAGTCCAATTCAAATTTTACCCAGTACAGTGATCACTCCTCTGGTTATTATTCTGCACTATAAAAAGCAGTCAGGTAAAAAACAGTCTATGCTTATATTTACTGATGCAGTATCTCCCGAAGTATTCAGGAAATTAACTGTTGAATTGAGAATACACAACTTAAATTAAATCGTAGCTCTTTTGTTCTGCTATAGAACTGTGTCAATCTGAATAGCTACATTAAATCATTGAATGGAAAAACAACAAAACCATCTGAAAATAGCAAAGATAAAAAGTTTGCCTACATTACCCGAAGCAAGCTGCAATATTATCACTGCCATTAACAATCCCGATATTTCCATAGAGGAATTGACTCAGGTTGTTTCGACTTCTTCAGCATTATCAGGCAGGTTGCTGGGATTGGCAAATTCTGCGTATTTTGGCTGGCCAGGGGAAATTAAAGATTTGCGTATGGCGATTATTCAGGTTTTGGGTTTAAACTTGGTAAAAGGTTTGGCATTGAGTATATTAGTTTCTAACGAGTTTGATGTCAGTCGTTGTTCGCGGTTTAATAGTGAGCAGTTTTGGACACATGGTTTATTAACGGCCACTTTGGCACAAAATTTAGCGGCTCAGGCTAATGATGGAAAAATAAGTCCTTCTGCTACATATACTGCAGGATTGCTTTTAAATATTGGGCTTTTAGCCGTCGTTTATTCTTTTCCTGAAGAGTTAAACCAAGTTTTTGTAAATGTGGAGGAAAATGATTCGTCATTAAATGATGAAATTATCGAAGCTATAGGTGAGAGCCATTTTCAAATTGGTGATTATTTGCTTAAGCGTTGGCGATTACCGCCTATATTTCCAATGATTTTACAACAATATGGCAATCTGAAATGCCAGGAGCAGGAAGAAGTAATAAAAATGACTGCTTTATTAAAGTTTTGTTCTAGAGTAGCCAAGGATATCTATCTCAATGAGGATCAAGAACTGTCGGTAGACGTAATAAATCAGCTTGGTCTGGTTCCAGAAAAAGTGCAAAAGGCTGTGATAGCACTAAGTAAAAAGCGGGACACAATAAAAGATATGGCTATTTCAATGACGGGAAGATAGTTGTGGATAAGCAAGAGTTGGATGAACTATTAGACAAATTTGGTATCGAGGATATCTTTTTTGATCTAGTTAATTCCCTATCTGCAGTCAAAGGACTGTCTGAAATTGATAGCAATGCCAGCGATGAAACTGCGTTGGTTGTTAATGCCTTGAATGTATTGATCGACAATCAGGATATGGAGAGATGCTCTTTTTATTTGTTAAATGAGGATCAATATCTGGTAAATGTCACTGGACTGAGTAGTGATGAGCATGCTGCCGGAAAACCGCTGGCAAATTATCACCCCTCGAAATTTAAAATAGGTGAAGGAGTGATAGGTTTAGCAGCCCAGACGGGTGAGCTACAGTTCTGTAATGATTGTGCAAACGATACACGCTTTCAGAAAGGACAACAAACAGAACAATGCTTATTCCCTAGGTCATTAATCAGTGTTCCTGTTTTTGCAGATAATAAATTGCTTGGCATACTTAATATTTCGCATCCTGAGAGTAATTATTTCACAGATTGGCATATTCGCCTGTTACATATTTATAAGAATATGTTGGGCCAGTTAATCACTAATTGCCGTTTGTTTCAGAAAATGGATAGACAAATTGCCAATAGAACTGAGAAACTGGAAAAGGCATTGAAAAATGTTGAGCAACTAAAGGATCGCTATAAAAATCAGGCTATGATCGATGATCTTACCGGCTTGTTCAATCGTCGTTATTTTTATATCCAGGCAGAAATGGCGATTGCTAATACCATTCGCTATGGCCAAGTGCTATGTGTATTGGTCATTGATATTGATTTTTTTAAGAAACTCAATGACACCTATGGTCATCAATGTGGTGATCAGGTCCTAATTCATGTCGCAGATATGCTGAATTTACAAATGCGGGATTCAGATATTTTAGTACGCTTTGGTGGAGAAGAGTTTGTCGTTATCTTCACCAATACCACTTGCAAAAATGGTAAAATTTTTGCTGAGCGTATTAGGGAAACGATAGAAGCCGCAGTATATAACTATAAAGATCACCAGCTAAAAACAACGGTCAGCATTGGTATTTACTGTTTGGACCAGGAGCATGCTAAACAGAGCCAAAAAAATCTTGATGAAATCATTCATCGGGCTGACTTGGCCTTATATGAAGCTAAGGCGACAGGCCGTAATAAGGTGACAGTTTTTAACTCAAAACTTTTAGAAGTAAAGTAATTTCTTTAGCATTCGTTTTGATGTAGTTACTGGCTAATTCTCCGGCCCTGGAGGAAGTGTTTGTGCCAATAACCCTGGTCTAAGCGAGATCGAGTCACACCTTTTTTGCTGGAAACATGGGTAAATGTACCGTCACCTAAGTAGACACCAACATGATTGGGGTAAGTGTCGGGACGAAAAAAAACCAGATCCCCCATTTGCAATTCTGAAAAGTTGACTGGATTTCCCCGTTTGCGTTGTGTTTTGACTGTGCGTGGTAACTTAATACCATAAAGTTCACGAAAACCACGCTGTACATAGGCCGAACAATCAATTCCGTGAAAGTTATTTCCACCAAAAAGGTGCCTCGTACCTTTCCATTGCTGATGCCAGGAGACCCAGCTTTGCTGTGGGTTTGTCATCTGTGGTTTGATCGCTGTTGTGCAGCCCGAAACTAGTAGTATCAAAATCAGCCAGCCATGTAGAATTTGTCTATCCATGCAGTTTGCATTGTTCATGTTCTAGTTAGTTCAATTATATGTTAATCTTCTTTCTAAGATAAGGGCACCTCTATTAATTCTGGCTGAGCAGCTATGCGTTTAAAATATTTGAGAACAAGGCGGAGATCGCAGTTAATAGCAGGCTATTAACAAGATTTTCAACGCAGTTATCGAATATTTTAAGCGTGTAGATGCCAGTCATGAATTAATAGAGGTGTCCATAATGGTTTGGGACAATAATTTAATGTTTATACAAGGTGAAACATAGTGGTTAGTGCAGCTGAATTCAAACAATCCCTTCAACGTTGGGCGAGTGGTGTAACCGTAGTAACAACAAAAGCTGAAGGTAAAGAAGAACAAGGGATGACCGTTACATCCTTTGCCAGTGTGTCTCTTGAACCACCACAAATATTGGTATGTCTAAATGATTCTGCTGAAACAGGCGAAGGAATTAAGGAAAGTGGTCATTTTGCGGTGAATATTCTTTCTTCAGAGCAGGAATCGGTATCTAATAATTTTGCGGGTGGCAACAGTATGCAAGAACGCTTTGAAGCTACTCCCTGGAGTAGCGGCGCCACTGGTGCTCCGGTTTTGGATGACGCTATGGCTACCCTAGAATGTAAAGTAGTACAGCAGATGCGGGCAGGAACTCATTGGGTGGTAGTCGGAGAAGTGCAGAATGTGATTTGTCGTACAGGTGATCCACTTCTGTACTATAGCGCTGGCTATCAGCGTTTTGTCTAGGTTTTCGTGTGAATATCAAAGAATACATCAACGAACTTGGCCGGAAGGCCAGAATTGCAGGGCGCGAAATCAGTAGGGCGGAATCAGGAAAAAAAAATCTGGCATTATTGAAAATTGCAGAACAAATTGAAAATAATCGCGATCTGCTAATTCAAGAAAACCAAAAAGATTTAGCGGTTGGCCGGGAAAACAACCTGGAGGCCGCTTTGCTGGATAGATTGGAACTGACTTCCAGTCGAATTGACGCCATGATTGAGGGGCTTAAGCAAGTAGCAGCGTTACCTGATCCCATTGGCGATATTAGTGAGCTAGCTTATCGACCCAGCGGTATTCAGGTGGGAAAAATGCGTGTGCCGCTTGGGGTTATCGGGATTATTTATGAGTCACGTCCGAATGTAACCATTGATGCTGCCGCTTTGTGTTTAAAGTCTGGCAATGCCTGTATTTTACGGGGTGGTTCTGAAGCCATTTATTCCAATCAAGCGATAGCGAATTGTATATGTAAAGGGTTGCAAGAGGCTGATCTGTCAGTTGATGTAGTGCAGGTTGTAAAAACGACAGACCGGGAAGCGGTTAAGGAATTGATCACCATGGATCAATATGTCGATGTGATTATTCCCCGTGGCGGTAAAGGTTTGATAGAGCGAGTCTCCAATGAGGCTACGGTTCCTGTCATCAAGCATTTGGACGGAATCTGTCATGTTTACATCGATGGCAAAGCTGATATCGAAAAAGCGGTTAATATTGCATTTAACGCTAAAACCCATCGCTATGGTGTGTGTAATGCCATGGAGACTTTGTTAGTGGCAGAAGAAATAGCGCCTAAGGTATTGCCATTACTAGCAAATAAATACCAACAGGAAAATGTTGAATTAAGAGGGTGTCTAAAAACCTGCTCTTTGATTCCAGGCTGCAAGAGAGCAACGGATGAAGATTGGCAGACTGAATATCTGGCGCCAGTTTTATCGATCCGGATTGTTTCCGGTCTGGATGAGGCTATTGATCATATCAATGAATATAGTTCCGCTCACACGGAAACCATTGTGACGGAAGATTATAGTCGGGCCCGTAGGTTTTTAAGAGAGGTCGATTCCAGCTCGGTTATGGTCAATGCTTCTACTCGTTTTGCCGATGGTTTTGAGTATGGTCTGGGTGCTGAAATTGGGATAAGTACCGATAAACTTCATGCCCGTGGGCCGGTGGGTCTTGAGGGCTTAACTTCAGTGAAATACATCGTGCTGGGTGATGGCCATATTCGCTACTAGAAACCCCTTATTCTAGTGCTGGTTCTTAGATGATAGGCATTTATGGCGGAACCTTTGATCCTGTTCATTATGGACATTTAAGAACTGCGGTCGAAGTAAAAGAGTTGTTTGATTTACAAGAGCTACGCTTGATTCCTAGTTTTCAGCCACCTCATAGGCTAAGACCTGGCGCTCTGCCGGAAATGCGGCTAAGGATGCTGCAGCTTGCAATAAAAAATCAATCAGGTTTGCAAGTTGATACCCGGGAGCTTGCGCGTGAAGGGCCATCATACATGGTAGATACCTTGCAATCATTGCGGGCAGAAGAGGAAAATAAACCGCTATTGTTATTTGTTGGCGCAGATGCTTTTGCCGGGGTAACGGGTTGGCACCGTTGGCAATCATTGTTTGACTTTGCGCATTTAGTAGTCATGAATCGCCCTGACAGTCAAAGTGTAATATTGCCGGAATTTCTTGAGCAAAGGCAGGTAAAATCCAGCGATGCGTTAAAACAGCACGCATTCGGCAAGTTATATTTTCAAAATGTTACACAATTGGATATTTCTGCGAGTAAAATAAGAGGGATATTTGCCGAAAAACGAAATCCGGCCTATTTATTACCCAATGATGTCATAAATTATATTCAACAAAACAAACTATATCAGGACATTGAATGCAAATAGATGAATTATTAAAAATTGTTCAAGACACCGTGGACGAACGCAAGGGAATTGATATTACGACTATAGATGTACAAGGGAAAAGCAGTGTTACAGATTTTATGGTTTTGGTAACGGGTAGTTCCGAACGCCATGTTAAATCGTTATGTGATTATGTTTCCGAAAATGTAAAAGCAAAAGGCTTTATGCCGTTAGGTATGGAAGGAGAGGCTGGATCTGACTGGGTGCTGCTGGATCTGGGTGATGTGGTTTTGCATGTCATGACAGTAAAGGCTCGTGAATTTTATGAGCTGGAGAAGTTATGGGCTATAGATGTACCAATGCAGGAAGTGTCTTCTTAGAATTCGAAGTAAAACAAACAAACCTTTAGAGGAAAAAATGAAATTAAAATTTATCATCGCTTTTATATTAATTATAGAAAGTTTTACCGCAGTAGCGGAAATGGATATTCAGGAAGGTAACTGGGAAATTACCACCCAAATGAAAATGCAAGGTATGCCTGTGAAGATTGAAATTCCCCCTGTCATCATTAATCAGTGTTTTACCAAGGAAAATATGACACCAGATAAGATGTTGAATAACAAACATTGTGAAATGTTGGCGATGGATATTGGCGTGAAAACTGTTTCCTGGAAAATGAAATGTAAACAGGTAGGCATGAAAATGGAAGGCCATGGGAATTTGGCCTATAACAAAACCTCATTTGATGGGACTTTTAAAATGTTGATGAGTGGGTCAAAACAAGGAGATATGAATATCAATACCAAGTTGAATGGTCATTATGTCGGGCCGTGTAAAAAATAATTGAATGTTGACTGACAGGTTTCCCTGTTAGGACTACATTTTTTGTATCAATACTATTTGAAGTATATTTCTTAAATTTTAAATAATCTTTACTTGAGAGTTTTTTGCATGATTCAAGGTAGCATGGTCGCATTAGTTACACCCATGGATCCAGAAGGGAACGTGGACAATGATAGCTTAAAAAAACTAGTTGAATTTCATATAAAAGAAGGCACCGATGCTATTGTTGCAGTTGGGACTACTGGTGAGTCAGCAACCTTGGATGAGGGTGAGCATTGTGCTGTCATTGAGTCCATTGTAAAGTTTGTTGATGCCAGAGTGCCTGTTATTGCAGGAACGGGAGCCAATTCAACAACTGAAGCGACTACATTAACCCGCCGTGCACAACAGGCAGGTGCTGATGCATGCTTATTGGTAACGCCTTATTACAACAAGCCGACGCAAGAAGGGCTTTATCTTCACTATAAGGCAATTGCAGAAGCTGTTGATATTCCACAAATCTTGTACAATGTGCCTGGGCGTACAGCTTGCGATATGTTGCCCGAGACCATAGGTCGCCTATCCAGCATAGATAATATTGTTGGGGTTAAAGAAGCAACAGGTGATTTGTCCAGGATAAAACAAATTCAGGATTTAGCCGGCAGTGATTTTGCGCTGTATTCAGGAGATGATGCCACAGCTTGTGAATTTTGTTTACAAGGCGGTAACGGCGTGATTACGGTAACCGGGAATGTTGCAGCAAACTACATGCATGAGATGGTTATGGCCGCTATATCGGGTGACCGGGAGACTGCATCTGCCATTGATGCGAAATTAGCGGGTTTACATAAGCAACTATTCGTTCAGTCAAACCCCATTCCTGTCAAATGGGCGGTAGCCGAGATGGGGTTAATGGATAAAGGTATTCGTTTGCCGTTAACCTGGCTGACTGAAGACTGTTTTGATATAGTCCGGAAAGCAATGCTACAAGCAGAAGTGAATTGATTTATAACAAATGAAGAAAAATCAATATTTTGTAATAACTTTGGCAATTGCCACTCTATTTTTGGTTTCTTGTAGCAATGTAACACCTTATTTTCCTGATAAACAAAAGGATTATCGTTATAGTCGAGAAATTGCAGATCTGAGATTACCTTCTGATTTATCCGAACATAGGATAAAGGAGTTATCGATTGATCCTGATTTGCCGATTAAAATTAAGGAACAAAAAACTACTGAGGCTGTTGAACAGACCGAGGAAACCAGGCAAAGTCAGATAGGAGAACAAAAAGCCCGTGTTCAATTAGCCGGATTTAATGGTGGTGCTCTGCGATTAATTGTGGCTGAGCCATTCAAAAAAACCTGGTATATCGTAGGAAAGGCCTTAAGTCGCCAATCAATAGAGGTAACGGAAAGAAACCAGCCGGGCGGGTCTTTTACTATTCAATTTGATCCCACCAAACTGGAGGTTGAAGAAGGTACGCTATGGGATGAATTTGAGTTTTTCTTTGGTGAAGAGAAACATCAGGATCAGCAATTTCATATAATATTAGCGGATAATGGTCAAAAAACTGAAGTAGTCGTTACCGATGAAAAAGGGATGCCACAATCAAAAGGCCCAGGATTGGGTGTATTGGTTGTATTATTTGAATCAATCAAAGAAGATCTAGTCGGAACCCAATAGCAGGTTTTCAGTGTTACCGCAAAGTTAAGCCCTCTCATGATGGAGAGGGTTGGGTGAGGAGAAAATAAATTAAGTTTTTTTGTTTCCCTAACTCTGCTCTTCTCTCTCTGGAGAAGGATTATTTCTTAACTCAATACACATTGAGCCTCAAACTCGAAAATATATTTCCCCCATGCATATAATCCCAGGAACTGATGCGCTATCAGAATTTCGAAAAGAAAGGCTATTGCGTGAGCTGCAAAAAATAAAACCGGACATTTCATCGGTTTCTACTCGATTTGTCCACTTCATCAATTCTGAACAATCATTAGCAGAACCTGAGGTGGCAATTTTAGAGCAATTGCTTAGTTATGGTAGCGGGCAATCGGAACACGGAATTTCGAGCCAATGTTTTACAGTGATTCCTCGCCCCGGTTCCATTTCTCCGTGGTCAAGCAAAGCGAAAGAAATTATTCATCGCTGTGGTTTGTCTTCGGTAAAACGGATTGAGCGTGGAGTTGAGTATTATTTAAACTCAAAATCACCTATTCAACAACGGGAATTAGATCGAATTTTGCCATTACTGCATGATCACATGATGGAAATTGTTGTGGCTTCTGAAACCGATCTGGAACAAAACCTTTTTGCAGAGCATCATCCAGAAGCATTACAAACCGTAGCTATTATTGAGCAAGGCTATCAAGCATTAGTAGAAGCAAATAGTGACTTGGGTTTGGCTTTGTCTGAAGATGAAATGGAATATCTAACCACTAGTTTTCAGGATTTAGGCCGGAATCCAACTGATGTAGAGTTAATGATGTTCGCTCAGGCTAACTCAGAACATTGTCGGCATAAAATTTTTAATGCAGATTGGGTGATTGATGGTGAAACTCAAGCTAAGACTTTGTTCAATATGATCCGCAATACTACTGAGAAAAATCCTCAGAATGTTTTGTCCGCATACAGTGACAATGCTTCAGTGATTGAAGGGTTCGAGACATCCGTGTTGTTACGTCAAGCTGAGGGTCACCAATATACCTACGTTGAAGAAGCAGCACATTTGGTAATGAAAGTGGAAACCCACAATCACCCAACAGCTATTTCGCCCCACCCAGGTGCAGCAACGGGCTCGGGAGGGGAAATCAGGGATGAAGGTGCTACCGGCAGAGGCTCTCAACCCAAAGCAGGCCTGACTGGTTTTTCAGTATCACACTTAAATATTCCTGACTTTTCCCAACCTTGGGAAATTACCAGTGGTAAACCGGATCGTATTGCTTCGGCTTTGGAAATTATGCTGCAAGGTCCGATAGGCGGAGCGGCTTTCAATAATGAGTTTGGAAGACCTAATCTGACAGGTTATTTTCGCAGTTTTGAACAACCCGTAGCTGGTGGTAACTCAGGGGAATTTAGAGGCTATCATAAACCCATTATGATAGCGGGTGGTGTGGGCAGTATCAGGCCTATGCTGGTGGATAAACATGCCATTCCAGCTGGTTCCTTAATCATTATTTTGGGCGGTCCGGCCATGTTGATTGGTCTGGGCGGCGGCGCGGCATCGTCACAAACTTCCGGCGAAAGTGCAGAAGCGCTGGACTTCGCTTCCGTGCAACGAGAAAACCCAGAGATGGAGCGGCGTTGTCAGGAAGTTATTAACCAGTGTAATGCCATGGGCGATGCAAGCCCTGTTATTTCCATTCATGATATCGGTGCAGGAGGCTTGTCTAATGCTGTTCCGGAAATTATTCACGACTGTGATAGTGGTGGGCGCTTTGAATTAAGACATGTTCCTAATGCAGACATAGGCATGTCGCCCATGCAAATTTGGAGTTGCGAAGCACAGGAGCGCTATGTGGTGGCCATCAAACCGGAATCATTGCCTCTGTTTCAATCTTTTTGTGAACGTGAGCATTGCCTGTTTGCAGTGATAGGCGAAGCGACTACTGATGAACACTTAAAATTAACAGACAGTTTGCTGGGCGATAATGCAGTCGATATTCCCATGTCGTTACTATTTGGCAAGCCACCGAAAATGTTGCGCAATGCTAGCCGAATTCAAGCAGAATTACCTGGTTTTGATTTTGCGGACATAGTATTAAAAGAAGCTGTACATCGCGTATTAGCTTTTCCTGCCGTTGCTGATAAAAGTTTCCTGATTCATATTGGTGACCGTTCAGTAACTGGGTTGGTTGCTCGGGATCAACTGGTTGGGCCCTGGCAAGTACCGGTTGCGGATGTGGCGGTAACTGCTTCTGGTTACCAATCTATTACTGGTGAGGCGATGGCAATGGGTGAGCGGACACCGCTAGCGGTTATTGACGCACCTGCTTCGGGACGAATGGCGGTTGGGGAAGCACTTACTAACCTTACGGCATCCAGGATAGATGATCTATCAAGCGTTAAAATTTCTGCCAACTGGATGGCTGCGGCAGGCCACCCAGGTGAAGATGCTGCTTTATTCGATACCGTTAAAACAGTGGGCATGGAGCTGTGTCCTGAATTGGGGATTGCGATTCCGGTAGGAAAAGATTCGTTGTCGATGAAAACGGTTTGGAAGGATGGGCAACAGGAAAAAACCATGACTTCACCGCTGTCACTGATTATTACCGCATTTGCTCCGGTGTTGGACATCAATAAAACCCTGACACCTCAGTTGCAAGAGCAGGATAGTATTCTGATTCTAATCGATCTGGGGAATGGTAAAAACCGTTTGGGGGCCTCAATACTTGCTCAGGTTTATAGCCAATTGGGTAATGAAGCCCCAGATTTGGATAGCGCGAAGCAATTTAAGGCTTTCTTCAATATTATTCAAAAGTTAAATCAACAAGGGCAAATACTGGCTTATCATGATCGCTCAGATGGCGGTTTATTGGTAACCATAGCTGAAATGATTTTTGCGGGTCGCCGTGGGGCTGCGATTGATTTATCTGAATGGGGTAAAGATATATTGCCGACTTTGTTTAATGAAGAGCTGGGTGCGGTCATCCAGGTTGAAAAACAGCACAGTTCGGAAGTTATTAAACAACTGGATGAAGCTGGATTAGCAGAATGTAGTCATATCATTGGAGAAGTGACGCAAAGTCCAACATTAAAAATCTCAGCCGCTGGAAAAGAAATATTTTCTGCAAGTCGAACAGAATTACAAAGAATCTGGTCACAAACCAGTTATAGAATGCAGGCCTTACGTGATAATTCTGACTGTGCAAAACAGCAATATGATCAAATTCTGGATGACAATGATCCTGGCTTAAATGCACAATTAAGCTTTGATAGTAATGAAGACATTACCGCTCCATTTATCAATTTGACCCGACCCAAAATAGCTATCTTGCGCGAACAAGGTGTGAATGGCCATGTGGAAATGGCAGCAGCATTTGACCGTGCCGGGTTTGCGGCTATTGACGTACATATGACTGACATTATTCATGGGCGTGTATCTTTGTCCGATTTTTCAGGCCTTGCTGCTTGTGGTGGTTTTTCTTATGGAGATGTATTGGGTGCGGGAGGAGGATGGGCAAAATCTATTCTTTTTAATGATCGTGCTAAAGACCAGTTTAGTGAGTTTTTTGCTAGAGATAACACCTTTGCTCTCGGTGTCTGTAATGGTTGTCAGATGATGTCGGGACTAAAATCGCTCATTCCTGGCACTGAAAATTGGCCGTCATTTATGCGCAATCAATCCGAACAATTTGAAGCACGGGTTGCGATGGTCGAAGTTCAACAATCCCCCTCAATATTATTCTCAGGAATGACAGGGTCGAGAATGCCGGTTTCTGTGGCTCATGGGGAAGGCAGGGCAAAATTTAGCTTTGAACCGAAAACTGTCTTGGAAAAGCACGCCGTGGCACTCAGTTATGTTGACAATGTGGGTAATATTACAGAAAAATTTCCTGCCAATCCAAATGGTTCACCATTTGGAATCACCGGCTTAACCAATGACGATGGCAGATTTACCATCATGATGCCGCATCCGGAACGCTGTTTTAGAACCCTGCAAAATTCTTGGTATCCTAACGAATGGGCCGAATTTGGACCTTGGATGCGAATGTTTCGAAATGCCCGGGTTTGGGTGGGTTAATTTAGTTCACAAGGTTTGAACTGTTATATACAAACTGTTTTAAAGGGCAGAGCTTATATTGGTGTTTTCGTTTGAAATAGGCCAATACGATATCCTCTTCGATAATCTTCATTGGTACACTGCCTCTCTTTTTTTGCCTTAGCGTGTGCAATACCCAAATGATAAAGGTATAGAGTAAAACTGATTTCTTTTACTTCGTAACCATTCATTTAATAAATCCTCAATTAAATTAAGTAGTTCTTTATTGATGTTCTTCAACAGCCTCAATAAAGCCTCCGACAAATCAACCTGTACACACAATAAGTAGACTTGGTTTTTGTTTTTTAACGAAGCTACTTTCTGGGATTACGGTATGTGTTTATTATGCCTTCAAGGAAAATAGGATAAAATTGTACAAAGGTACAAGATTTCTACTGTGAAGCCACAATGCAGCGCCTGAACCAGGTACCAGATTGACAGGCACATAGGCAATTACTATAATTCTTACTTTTTTCTTACAAAAACTCTGTGATTGCATGAATACAACAAAATTATCTAGCAAGGGTCAGGTGATCATACCTAAATCTTTGAGAACTGCGCATCACTGGGAGGCAGGACAAGAGCTTGTAGTTGTTGATGTGGGTGATGGAATTTTACTCAAACCCAAGACTCCATTTCCGGAAACAGAAATTAACGATGCTGCATCTTGTTTGGAATTTAAAGGTAAGGCAAAAACATTGGATGATATGAAGTCTGCTATAGCAAAAGGAATCATGGAAAAATATAAATGATTTCTGTTGATACCAATATAATCATTAGATTTCTTACTCACGATGATGAGCAGCAATACAAAAAGGCATTTTCTATTTTTAGCTCATATGAAGTATTCATCCCTGATACTGTAATTTTAGAAACTGAGTGGGTTTTAAGATATGCATATGATTTTTCTCCTGAGGAAATCTGTAATGCTTTTATTAATTTATTTGGATTGAGGAATATACATTTATCTAATCCAACCTTCATTGCTCAAGCAATTGAGTGGCACCAGCAAGGATTAGATTTTTCAGATGCGTTGCACCTAACTCAGAGCCAGCAATTTGAAAAGCTATACACTTTTGATAAAAAATTTTCAGCTAAGGCAAATGGTTTAACTAACTGCTTGGTTATTTTGCCCTAATACAAAATAACCCAATTTTATTGGCTGAATTGTTTGTGAATTTAAGATGTCGCTGTATAGAGTCTGGAGGGTTGAAATATATAATAATATCCTTATATTCAGTAGTGAAAGCAATAATTACTAACTGAAATAAACAGGAGAAAAATATGGCTACTATTACACGTTATGAACCCTGGGGTTTACTCAACCAGCTGCAAAAAGAACTGCAACGGGCGCATGAAGGCGAAGTTGGCGATGAATCTATCGCAACCGCTGAATGGGCTCCAGCAGTGGATATTAAGGAAGATAGTCAGCAGTTTGTATTGCATGCAGATATTCCTGGTGTAAAACCAGAAGATATTGATGTTAGCATGGAAGATGGAGTGATTACCATTAAAGGCGAGAAGAAAAGCGAAGCGACTACAGAAAAAGAAGGCTACAAGCGCGTTGAACGTAGCTACGGTACTTTTTATCGCCGCTTTAGTTTGCCGGATACGGCAGATTCAGAGGCAATCAGCGCAAAATCAAAGGATGGGGTTTTGGAAATTATTATTCCGAAAAAGGAAGCGGTTAAACCGAAAAAAATTGCGGTTACAGCTTAATAATAGGGGAAAAACGGAGCCTTAGGGTTCCGTTTTCGTTAGTTCTTCCTAGAGTATATATAGAGGTCTTGGACGCTCTAAGTTAATAAAACATAAATTAGTCACCTAATTTTCAGTGACCAAGTGAATCATCAGTAGTAGCATTAGTTAATCATAAGAGATAGATATTCCAATCCCGGATCCAGCAGACTTACCGGAGAAATCAACCTCAATATATCGCCCTTGCGGATTTCCTCCTTTTCTATCAAAATCGCTGAGAATTCCTCCTCAAAAATATCTGAAAAATATTTATGAGAGTATTCATACTATGAATATCAGGAGCCCCCTGTGTCAGATGTGAGAATTTCTTAACAAATTTATGAAATATCAAGCTATTTATAGAGCTTCAGTTTTTTTATTGTTCTTGGGGTTCTTTTTTATTCTGGGATCAACATTTATGTTGACTAATGCCCCGATCTCAGGGCATTGGGAATGGGTAATTTATGGCAGTAGTTTTATTATGTTGCTCAGTAGCATAATGATAGTGTTCTTTAGGGAAGAAAGCAGTGAAAGTCTAAAACTAAAATACAGAGAACAAAAAATAATTGAAGACGAACACGTATTGGAGAAAAAACACAAACAATGCCAAGCCAGTCTCTCGGCATTAGTCCAAAAAGAAAATGAGGTTAAGCAAAAATTAATGCAGTATCAGCAATTTGCTGAATTTCCAAATGACAATGAATGGGGGACTGATGAAAATAATGCTCATTTTGATAATGAAATAGCGCAACTACTGCAGGATAAAGCCGAAATAATTTTTGAAAAAATTATCAATAAACGATATACAGAAAATAAGACATTTAAAAATGCATTATTACTGGAAGATATTGTAGATCTTATTGAGTCAGTTGCCCGTATACATCATCCGGATTCACAACACCCCATTTTAGAAACCAGCGTCGAAAACCTGCTTCAATCTTTAAATAGATTGTCTTTACAACTTCTGGTTTTAGTGGATAGTTTCCCCATCAACATAAAACAATACAACCTTAAAACAACTTATTTATACATTCAAAAATCAGCAACGACCATAGGTTATTATAAAAAAGCAGAGCCTTTTCTAACTTTTGTCACACCAATTTTAAGGATAGGGTTGGCCGCCAACCCGGTAGTTGGTATTGCTCAAACAGTGGCCATTGAAGCTGGTAAACTTGTAATCAAAAAAGGCTCAGAAAAATACGCCTTAAATTTGCTACACGACATCATAGAAATTATTGGTGAACAGGCAACGACAATTTTTGGAGAAGGTTCTTTTCGCTATCGTAATTTACACTGGATTTATGCGGTAGAACTAGCAGAAATCATGTTTCATTTTAATCCAGTTAACTCTGAAGCGTTAGCTACAGCCATGAAAATTATCAATGGCCTACCTATGCAGAGCGAGTACGACCGAATCTTCATTTATCATTGCTTAGCACAAGCCAAGAGCGTGAACCCTGAGAAATTTTCTAATGATTTTTGTAGCGAAGAAGAGATGCAAGAATTAATAAATAAACTCACTGGTTTTGTTGAAGATACTGTTAATAAAAATAACGATGAAAAGGAATATACATGGTTCAAAAAAGTCACTAGCTGGCGCAAAAAAACTGAGCAGCGTTTAGGCGTGAAAATAGCATTATCTATTGATAAAAATGATGCTGAATATTTAAAAAACAGACTAAGTTCAGGATCACCTGAAAAAAAATTAAAACCTTTCTTGGCTAGAACTATTTTAGCAATGATGGAGGAAGACGAATCACCGCAATTTATCTATACAGATATACATTTTGAATTTCAAT
>JAUXDP010000260.1 GCA_030618325.1 Methylococcaceae bacterium
GCACTACGTTTTGCTTGAAAATAGAAGTGCTTGTAATAATTAGGTTTTTATTTTTTTATTCTAATTAAAATTGGCAATTTAGTGGATATTGAGCGAAAAACGACTGAACATGGGCTAAGTTAAATCAAGCAAGTTAGCATTGGTCTTTAACCAGGCCTTAGATTCTTTGTAACTTGGGTGATATTTAGCAACAGTTTTCCAAAATAATGGCGAATGGTTGTGATGCAGGATATGACATAATTCATGTACTACCAAATAATTGAGAATATACTCGGGAGCCATTATGATTTTCCAGTTGTATTGAATATTACCATGAATACTACAACTTCCCCATCTCGACTTGAAGGATTTAATGGTGATTTTAGAAGGTCTTACATCAATGATTTCTGCATATTTTTCAGTTTTTTCCAATAATACAATTTCTGCTTGCTGCTGATACCATTTACTCAATATTTGCTTGATTGCTGCTGTATTGTCTACATTCAAGCCACTTACCGAAACGAGAAAGTTATTTTGATGAATTTTACAAGTAGACTGAGCGCCTGGTTCTATTACCAGGCTGTAATTTTTGCCAAGATAAGAAAATGATTCACCCGTAACAAATTTTTTCGATTTTGGTTTCGGGGTATCTTCGTGAATAGCTAGTTTTTGTTTTATCCAGTTTTGTTTTTCTACTACCAGGGCATTGATTTCTTTAATGGGCAATGATTTCGGTACAATCACAACTACCTTACCTTCAGTAATTTTGATAGACGCAGTTTTTCTTCTGTCGGTACGCCTTAGTTCCGCTACGAAACCATCTCCTTCGATGGTATCAACAGTTTTAAAGTTTAAAATGGATTTCCAGTTCAAAGTTCTTAATAACAGTTATATATGCTTTTCTCGCCTAATCAGGCATCAATGTTTTAGTAGAGAGATGATTTAGGCAAAGCATAAAGTGCTAAAAATTGTCACTTTTGGACAAAAATAAACAGGACTAAAAGATGTAAAAATTGAGGGGCCCAATTAATCACAATAAAAACAATAACTTACATGTTGGCATCTAATTTGCTAGAGTTATCATATATGCAGAATGATTGCATATGTAATCCTCCTTAAATGTTGTTAATATGACTTTACCCTGTCACTATCGTGACAGGGTTTTTTTTGTTTAACATTCCGTAATAATTTTTATAGTATCACTCTACTGTTACTGACTTGGCAAGATTCCTGGGCTGATCTACATCTGTTCCTTTGAGTACCGCTACATGGTAGGACAATAATTGTAAAGGGATGGTATATATTATTGGAGCTATCTCATTTTCTGCTTTTGGAACCCTTACGATCTGCACATTCTCCTCTTCCTTTACGGCCAATGTTTCGTCCATAAAAACGATTAATTGCCCACCCCGCGCACTAACTTCTTGCATATTGGATTTTAATTTTTCCAACAAGCTATTATTAGGAGCAACGGTGATGACCGGCATTTCAGAATCAATTAATGCCAGTGGACCATGCTTTAATTCTCCCGCCGGATAAGCTTCGGCATGAATATAGGAGATTTCCTTGAGCTTTAAAGCACCCTCCATAGCCACAGGATATTGTGATCCACGCCCAAGGAACAAGGCATTATGCTTTTCTGAAAATTGCTCAGCTAGTTCCTGTATTTGTTCATCCAGCTTTAATGCTTCTTCAACTTTTCCTGGTAATCCAAATAATTCAGAAGAAATTTTTTGTTCTAATACATCTCCTAATTCAAAGCGCCTACCAATCGCAATAACCAGCAACATTAAGGTGACTAACTGGGTAGTAAAGGCTTTGGTTGACGCAACACCAATTTCCGGACCTGCACGGGTCATCATAACCAGATCAGATTCCCTGACCAAAGAGCTTTCCGGCACATTGCAAATAGATAGCGAATATTTTGCTCCAATTTTTTTCGCTTCATTTAATGCTGCCAGGGTATCGGCAGTTTCACCAGATTGTGAGATCGTAACTATCAAGGTGTCTTTGTCCAGAACCGGTTTTCTGTATCTGAACTCACTGGCCACTTCAATATTACAAGGAACTCTAGCCAACCTTTCAAACCAGTATTTTGCTACTAACCCTGCATGAAAGCTGGTACCACACGCTAATATCTGAACTGATTTTATACTATCAAAAACCTCTGAAGCATTCGGTCCAAAAGAATTTTCCTGTAAGCGATTATCAATGAAACGGCCTTCCAGCGTTTCTGAAATAGCATGGGGCTGCTCAAAGATTTCCTTAAGCATATAATGACGATACTCGCCTTTATCTGCTGAATCTGCAGTTAATGAGCTTTCTTTTATTGGGCGCTCTACAACGACGTCTTGTTCATCATAAATAACCAATCGATCTTTGGTTATCTCGGCAATATCGCCATCTTCCAAGAAGATAAATCGTTGTGTAACGGGAAGTAACGCAGCTACATCTGAGGCTATAAAATATTCGCCTATACCTACTCCAATAACCAAAGGGCTGCCTTTTCTACAGGTTATTAATGTATCTGGATGTTCGTGACTGATAACCCCAAGTGCATAAGCGCCTTCAAGATTTTTGACCGTTGTTTTTACCGCATCGAGTAAATTATCAGTTTTTTCTAAAGCATCATAAATTTCATGAACGATCACCTCTGTATCAGTTTGCGAAGTAAATTCATATCCACTACTTAGTTGGCTGCTTCTCAATTGCTCATGATTTTCGATAATGCCATTATGGACGATTGCCACTTTTTTACGACAAATATGCGGATGGGCGTTTTCTGTACTTGGCTTTCCATGCGTCGCCCATCGAGTGTGGGCAATTCCTATATTGCCTTGCGTTGAATCATTTTCCAACAATTCTTCCAGGCCTGAAACCTTGCCTATTCGTCGCTGTCTTTTTATTTGACCATCATCAAGCACAGCTAGTCCAGCAGAGTCATAGCCGCGGTATTCCAAGCGTTTTAATCCCTCCAGTAAAATAGGTACTACATCGCGCTGCGCTATTGCGCCAACTATTCCACACATATTATTTCTCCTTTTTTGCTGGTCGTTGCCAAGTTGAGATGCTTACCTGTTTTGATCTTGCCAGGGTTAGCTGCTCTTCCGGCGTATCTTTAGTGATAGTAGAGCCTGCTCCAATTGTGGCGTTTCTCCGTACTGTAACCGGAGCAATTAACTGAGAATCTGAGCCAATAAATGCACCGTCTTCAATGATGGTCTGAAATTTATTGACGCCATCATAGTTACAAGTAATGGTTCCTGCACCAATATTTACTTTGCTACCCACTTGAGCATCACCAATATAACTTAAATGATTAATTTTACTGCCTTCAGCCACTTTGGTCTTTTTGATTTCAACAAAATTGCCGATATGAACTTTTTCTCCTAACTCCGTATTTGGACGGATTCTAGCATAAGGCCCTATTCTACTTGAGGCTCCTATTGTTGCATCTTCAATCAAGGTATTCGGCAATATTTCAACATTATCAGCGATTACTGCATTTTTGATAATCGTATTAGCACCGATTTTGACATGACTGCCAATACTGACCTCGCCTTCCAAGATGACATTCACATCAATTTCTATGTCTGTACCCAGGGATTTTATGTCGCCTCTTAAATCAAATCTCGCAGGATCTCTCAGTGTCACTCCATCTTGCATCAATTGATTTGCCTTTTCTAATTGAAACACCCTTTCCAAATGGCTAAGTTGATTTTTATTATTAACTCCGAGCACTTCATCAACATTGGTTGCATGGCTAGTTGCAATACGGAATTGTTCGTTAACGGCCATTTCAATAATATCCGTTAAATAATATTCATCTTGGCCATTACTATTTTCCAGGTTGCTCAGCCATTTTTTTAGCGGCTTGCCCTTTACTGCCAAGATGCCGGTATTTCCTTCAGTAACGAGTTTTTCTTCAGCGGTAGTATCTTTTTCTTCAACAATTTTGATGACTTGCTGATTACTGTCTCTGATAATACGGCCATAACCGGTTGGGTTATCCAGGATGACAGTTAACAAGGCTAAAGTTTGTTCATTAACCTGACTAAGCAATTGTTGGACAGTAGATAATTTCAATAATGGCACATCACCATAAAGAATTAGTACTGTATCTTCGTCATTAATAGAGTCAACAGTTTGCTGAACGGCATGACCAGTGCCGAGTTGCTCCTTTTGCTCCACCCAGTTTACATCCAGCCCTTTTAGTTCTTGTAATACTTTTTCTGCACCATGACCATAGACTACAGTGACTGTATTGTTTTCAAGCTGCTTACTCATATCGTAAACATGCTGAAGCAGACATCTATCAGCAATTTTATGTAATATTTTTGGTTTGGCAGATTTCATGCGGGTACCCTGACCG
>JAUXDP010000242.1 GCA_030618325.1 Methylococcaceae bacterium
TTGCCGATCAAATTGGCAATTGGCTAACGGGATGGAAATCTGCACCCAAGGGTAAGAATTACGCCAGCGCACCCAAGCTACGTGACCTACCTCGTGGAGAACAGATATATCGTACACGCTGTGTCGCTTGCCATTCCCTCACCGGCAATGAGCTGGCGGGTGCCCTTGGCCCTGATCTACAGGGAGTCACTCAAAAGCGAGAAATGCAATGGCTCCTTGACTGGCTGAAAGCACCTGACCAAATGCTGAAAAAGAAAGATCCGATTGCGATGGCGCTCTACCAAAAATATAACAAGCTCGCTATGCCTAATATGCGCTTAAACCAAGAGGAAGCAGTTACTTTACTTGAATACATAAAGAGTGAAACTCAAAGATTACAGGGCAAAAAACCAATAATGCCAGTTAAGGCAGCAGATAGATAAGAACATTGTAATATCAACTCTGCCATCCAATATAGATACCACTTTACCCTGCTAAGAACAGCCCTTACAGGAAAGTAATTTGCACTTAATCAATATGGAGATAGAACTATGTCAATGATTTTGAAACTTATACAGCTAATGTTTTTCGTTTTGTTTACCCACCTTAGCCAAAGTGTGTTCGCTGCCACTGAAACTAGAGAAAAAGATGCATTACCCAAACTAAAAGACTCGATGGTCGTACAAGGCGAAGTAAAAGAAAACGATACAAGTAACCGGGAAGAGTTCATCGCAGGTGAACATTATATAGTACTTAAAAAGCCAGTTGCTACCCGTGATAGCAGTAAAATTGAGGTGGTGGAAATGTTCTCATATGGATGCCCTCATTGTTTTGAGTTTGAACCACTAATTAAGGCATGGGGTAAAAAGCAGGCCAGTGATACCGATTTCTGGTTCTTTCCGGCCATATGGAATGAATCGATGCAATTGTTTGCACGTGCATTTTATACTGCGCAACATTTAAATATTGCAGATAAGATTCATCTTCCACTATTTACAGCAATAGTGATTAAACAAAAGAAACTGAGCAAAGAAAGTGAGTTGGCAACTTTTTTTGCTCAGTACGATGTTGATAAAAAATCCTTCACCAAGGCCTTTAGTTCGTCGGAAGTAGATAATCAGGTCAAGCAGGTCAAAGAACGCATCAATCATTACAATCCTGCTGGAGTACCAGAAATCATTGTTAATGGTAAATATCGCATTGACCGCATGCATGCAGGCGGGATGAAAAAGATGTTAGCGGTGGCGGATTATCTGGTCAATAAAGAACGCATGGCGA
Organism: Methylococcaceae bacterium; assembly: GCA_030618325.1. Taxonomy (GTDB): domain Bacteria; phylum Pseudomonadota; class Gammaproteobacteria; order Methylococcales; family Methylomonadaceae; genus JALSJK01. The sequence continues at coordinate 1,258 of JAUXDP010000242.1, forward strand.
TCGGCAAAAAATAGAGAGCCGCATGATCTCTATTTTTTAGCCTCGAAGGAATTTCCCTGGATGGAATAATACTAAAATATCTAAATATCATAGAACCCTGAATTTTGATATGCTTACCGTTCCAGAAGAATATTTCAAAGAGGGCAGGCTATGTTACAGAAAATTCGGATATTTGGGCTAACTTCAATCATTCTCATCCTTCAAGGCTGTGGATATAATACTTTGCAAACAACTGATGAATCGATTAAGTCTTCTTGGGCAGAAGTGTTAAATCAATACCAACGTCGTTCAGATCTTATTCCAAACTTAGTGAATACTGTAAAAGGCTACGCTGCCCACGAAAAAGACGTATTTACTTCTGTTACCAATGCCAGAGCAAGAGTTGGAGCTATTCAAGCGACACCAGAATTAATTAATGATGAAGTGGCATTTAAAAAATTCAATGCGGCACAAAGTGAAATGAGTTCTGCATTGGGTCGCTTATTATTAGTGGCTGAAAATTATCCACAGCTTAAAGCTGATGGCGTATTTCGAGATCTTCAAGCGCAACTGGAAGGTACCGAAAACCGTATTACTGTTGCCAGAAACCGATACATCAAGGCTGTTCAGGATTACAACGTCACGGTTAGAAAATTTCCTTCCAACCTCACAGCCATGATGTTTGGATTTGCCACCAAACCAACATTTTCTGTTGAAAATGAACATGAAATTTCTCAACCGCCAAAAGTCGATTTCAACCCAGCACCTGTGACAACTCAATAGCCGACTCAGCTTCAAACTAGTTAATTAAAGACGTGCATACAATCAACCTGAAACTGCTGTATGGGTTGTTTATTGTTGGCCTGCTTGGGGTAAATTTTGCTTGGGCAGAACAACCTATTCCCGAGTTAACAGCTCGGGTCACTGATCTCACTAACACTTTATCTTCAACACAACAGCAGTTACTAGAACAACAGTTAACAGAGCTGGAATCAAAAAAAGGTAGTCAACTTGTTGTTCTTGTTACCCCCTCTACACAACCAGAGAGCATTGAGCAATATGCTTTTAGAGTGGCTGAACACTGGAAATTAGGCCGTGAAGGCATTGATGATGGAGTCTTATTACTCGTTGCAAAAAATGACCGAAAACTACGTATAGAAGTCGGCTATGGCATGGAAGGAGCCATTCCTGATGCTATCGCAAAAAGAGTTATTGCCGAAGTCATCACCCCTTATTTTAAAGCAGGTGACTTTTATGGCGGCATCTCGGCGGGTGTACATCAACTGGGGAGACTTATAGAAGGGGAGCCGCTTCCTGCGCCAGAACAGCATAATGCCAGGGGACCTGAAGGCCCCGAAGACCTGCTCTTTTTTATGATTTTTATCCTGTTTTTTGCACCATTATTACGATCCATGTTCGGACGCCTGATCGGTTCTGGAATAGCCGGTGGATTTGCCGGCTTCCTAACCTGGTCGGTTACCACTTTTTTGCTTGGAAGTATTTTTGCAGGTATAGCTGTTTTTATTTTGGCGCTACTGTTCCATAGGGGCGGCCGCAGCAATTTCCCTGGTGGCCGTGGCGGATATGGCGGTGGCTTTGGTGGCTCCTGGCCCAGTGGTGGTGGCGGCTGGTCAGGTGGTGGAGGATTCGGTGGCGGCGGCGGTGGTTTTGGCGGCGGTGGCGCATCGGGAGGATGGTAGCATGAATATTGCAAGAATTATCAAACACTTACTGCATCCACCCTGGCTTGTACGCTTTAAATTTCCTCCTGCAAGTTTACACAAAATAGAGGCCAGCATCCACCAATCTGAAAATCAACACAGCGGAGAAATTCGTTTCGCGGTGGAAAGTTCATTAGGTTTTTTTCAACTACTTCAAGGTACACCTTGTTTTAATCGTGCTGTAGATGTGTTTTCCGAGCTAAGGATTTGGGATACTGAACAAAATAATGGCGTATTGATTTTTTTATTATTAGCTGATCGAAAAGTCGAGATCATTGCTGACCGAGGCCTGAATAACGAAATAGCAGAAAGTGAATGGCAGCACATATGTCAGCTAATGGAAAATTCATTCAGAAAGCACGAATTTGAAGCAGGCGTTATCAAAGGGGTTAATGAAATCACCCAACTGCTCATCAAACACTCTCCCATTCAAGAGGAGAAGTCTAACGAACTATCTAATAAGCCGGTGATTATTTAACCAACAGAGCGGTTCGTACTACACCCTATCTCGGCCCATTGATATCAGAGGTTTTTAAAGGTATACCAATCTAAAGTTTCCATCCCTAAATTTTACCCTGAATCAAAATCAAGAGGACTCTTGGTTTGTTTAAGGGTTCTGCTTTGAACAGTATGCGTATAAATCATCGTAGTTCTTACGTCACTATGCCCTAATAACTCCTGAATCGTGCGAATGTCATAATTTGCCTGCAATAAATGACTGGCAAACGAATGGCGAAGTGTATGTGGGGTTGCCCGTTTAGTAATTCGAGCATCATTAACCGCCCGTTTAATTGCTTTTTGCACCACTGTTTCATGAATATGATAACGTCGATATTCCTTTGTTTCAGATAACAGAGTCAACGACTGAGCAGGGAAAAACCATTGCCAGATAAACTCTCTAGCAGCATTTTTATACTTCCGATCCAATTGATCTGGCAAAAAAGTACCAGCGAATTTAGCTTTTAAATCAGCCTCATGGGTTGTTACCACTTTCTGTAACTGCTTTTGTAACTCAGGAACAATGCTTTGCGGTATCGGTACCGTTCTATCTTTCTTCCCCTTACCATCATGAATCGTTAATATTTCATCATCGAAATTAAAATCCTGTACCCGAAGCTTCAGACATTCAAAGAGCCGTAACCCACAGCCATATAATAATTTAGCAATCAAGTCGACCGGATCATCTAAATAATCAAAAATAAGGTCAATTTCCTTCCGAGATAACACGACGGGAATATAAGGTTTTCGCTTAGCTCTTACAACACCCTTAATTTCACCAAACTCCCTTCTAAGCACGTTCTTAAATAAAAACAATAACGAATTGAAAGCTAGGTTTTGGCTGGCAGCAGAAACTTGTTTTTCTACGGCTAGAAAACTCAAAAAATCAATCACATCCTGTTGCGACAGTTTTTGGTAATCTTTGCTTTTAGTAAAGGTTTGGAACTGGCGTATCCATCCTCGATAAGCCTTAAGTGTCTTAGGAGAATAATGGCGAATTTTAATTTCGCTGACCAGCTTATCAAACACAAACTCCCAGCTGGCTCCTGTATCTTCTGATGAGTGCCTCAGTGTTAATGAATTAGAACTCGACTGATCTGAAAAATTCTCTCGTACAGAGTTTTGAGCCACAGTTGAAAAATTTTCGTGATACTTGCTATCACTTGACGCTTCCTTGATGTAGTTGTCACTTTGCTGTGATGATATGGGAATACCCATATTCTTTGTTAGTGGTTGCTTATAAGCTGAGCGCATTTCAAAGAATAGAGTAACTGCATATTTAGCCTGCTTTTGTTGCTGTTCAGATTGGTTTTTATCCCGAATTTTTTGCAGAAATAATTGCAAACTTCCAGAATGAAAAACATCATGCTG
>JAUXDP010000165.1 GCA_030618325.1 Methylococcaceae bacterium
CATGCAGCTTGCAATTTCTTTTCCTGGAATACCTGGGGTAGTACTAAATTCCATATCTTAATCTCGCTTGTTATTTAATATAAGGATAAACCTAGCATTATATACTCCGCCTAGCTACGGGTGTGATTAAAATTTGTTTACAGAGTAAGAACAATTTTGCCCATGTGTAGGCTACTCTCCATCAGCTCATGCGCTTTATAGGCCTCGATTAGGGGAAAACTTTTATCAATGACCGGTTTTATCCGGCCATCATTCAGCATAGGCCAAACCTGTTCAAGTAATTTTCTGGCAATGGCTGCTTTAAAAGTAACGCTTCTGGATCTTAATGTCGAACCAGTAATGGTTAAACGTTTCAGCATCACCGGTAACAAATTCAACTCAGCTTTTGGGCCATTTTGAATGGCAATTTGTACTAGTCTGCCTTCCTCAGCAAGACATTTTATGTTCCTTGGAAAATAATCACCCCCGATCATATCCAGAATCACATCAACACCTTTCCCTTTTGTCAAAGTGTTGATTGTTTCAACAAAATCCTGGGCTCGGTAATTAATTGCAGCATCAGCGCCTAGTTGAATACAAAATTGACATTTTTTATCGGTTCCAGTCGTCACAAAGACTCTGGCAGAAAAGCATTTGGCCAATTGAATGGCAACAGTACCGATACCACTGGTGCCGCCATGAACCAGCAAAGTCTCACCTGAGCTAATTTGAGCCCGGTCGAAAATATTACTCCAAACAGTAAAAAAGTTTCAGGTATGGCTGCTGCTTGGATCAAAGACAATCCATCTGGTACAGGAAGGCATAATTCAGGAGCTGCCAAACAATATTCCGCATAGCCTCCACCATTGACTAAAGCACAAACCTCTTGACCACACTGCAAATGCTTAACCGCGTGGCCTAAAGCGATAATTGTGCCAGAAACCTCCAGCCCGGGAATATCGGAAGCTCCATCAGGCGGGGGATACAAGCCTTTCCGTTGCATCACGTCTGGACGATTAACGCCTGCTGCGGAAACTTTGATAAACACTTCATAAGCATCAGGAATCGGCACGGGGCGTTCTGTTGCCTGTAATACTTCCGGGCCACCCTTCCGGGTGATTTCAATTACCATCATTGCCCTACCAGTATCAGGACTGGACCAATTGTTCTTCTACGCTGTTAATTTTATCTTCCATACTTTGCTCCTTATCAACACGGGAATTAATTCGCATCGAGGTGACAATTCGTGGCGCACCCATTTTATGGACAACCTCATGACAGCGTTTCACTGCGGCAAACACATCATCCCATTCACCTTCAATATCCGTTCCGTTAGCATGTAACTGACTTTTCAGTCCAGCCTCAGTAATTACCCGCTCACAGGCTGCAATATATTTAGCCAGCGAAACACCCACGCCGATTGGAACAACACATAGATCAACTATTACTTTCATGGAAGATACTCCAGGCTGGTAAAATGTTCTATGTATTATACGCCTTGTTGACGACAATAAATTATTCGAGATTTGTTGGAATCACCGGAAATTCTGGTGCTTTTCTTCGAGCATGGCATCAATGCAAGTCATCACCCCACCACTAGCTTCTTCCGTACTTTGCATAAGAGAAAAAATATTATCGAGTAAATCAGGATTCTCTCGCCAGTTTTTTCGAGAAACCCTGTATGCTTCCTGGGCGTACTGGTGGACTTCGATATGCGGGTTAGCCAATTTGCTATAGGCTGCTGTGTGCCGAAATTGGTCATAGCCAATGCCACTGTCATACCATTTACCAAGACGACAATGGTGGTTATCCACGGCTATGGCATGATACTGAGGGCAGTCTTCCGGATTTTCGAGTGCAATATAGGTATTTTGCTTGTAAACAATATGATCCAGTTTTGTTAACAAACCAAAAGACAAATCTTTCGCATAGGAAACATAACTAATTGAATCCTGTGCTGATTCAGACAGACCAGAAAATTGATTCCGAAATGAACTAACGTGCTCCATCACCTCCTGAGAAAGGTTGGCAGAACTCTCCGCTTCATGATGCATTTGCTCAACCCGCTGATTAAACAGCCTCAGAGTCTGAGAAACTTCCAGTGCTGCATTTTTGGTGTGTTCCGACAAACTTTTCACTTCATCCGCCACCACGGCGAAACCACGTCCATGCTCACCCGCCCTGGCCGCCTCGATGGAGGCATTTAAGGCCAGTAGATTGGTCTGCTCGGCTATCCCGGTAATCATGGATAATGATTCGGAAACTTTTTGACTATCATTGATCAATGCCGTAATCACATCCGTCACGGTGTGAATGTTATCATTAATATTGGTCAGCGATGAACTGATGGTATCGACAGTTGACAAGCTGGTTTCAGCGCTTGCTCCAGTTTCTGTTGCGATATTTTCAACCTTTTGCATTAGCTCAGTGATGTTAATCAAATCATTCTGATTGGCCTTTAAATTTTCCAGTAAATTACTGGTGTTAAGACTGTGCAGGCCAGCTGACAAACGATTATTGATGATCAACTCTTTATTGTCATTCATCTGCTGAAGGGCGAAATTAATATTTTTCGCAGATTGTTTCAGCAGTCCTGGAAAGCCATCTGTCAGGATATAACGGTCATGATTACCTTTTGCAACCTGGTTGAAGCAGATACTAATTTCCTTGAAATAAGATTCCATAATATCGAGGGTTTCATTCAGTTCCCAGGCAACCTTACCCACTTCCCCCATACCTTTGATACGCGTAATGCGGTGATGAAGGTCACCCTGATTGGTACGAAGTAAAACATTCTGTATTTTATCTAGCACGCCGAGATGTAATTGAGCTACATGCTTTAAATACACAGCAATCATAAGCAGTGGAGTGGTCAACATCAAAATCAACCAGGAAAAGCTATATTGATATGTACAGAAACCAAACAAAATAATGGTTAACAAAAAGATACCGGCTACAGAGTAATTTACTTTAGTAACCAGGTATGGAATATTGGCATTGGAGTTTTTCATATTACACCATTCGGTTTATAAAGGTTTAACACGAAAGCATCATAATTTTTGGCACCTGACTGAGCAACAACATCGATTAAATAAGCCAGTGATTTTTCGGGTGCTTCCTTGGTTGAACTGCGTTTCTCTATGGCCAGCATTTCTTTGTAAACCGGTATCAACACATCCAATGCAGTTTGAGGTGGTTGACGACGAACCGAGTAATAACCCTCTAGCTTGCCATTTTTGTCGTAATCAGGGGTGATATTGGCGAACACCCAGTAAAAACTACCATCTGCACAAAGATTTTTAGCAAAACCAATAAACTCATTGCCAGCTTTCAATGTATCCCACATAAAACGAAAAACACCACGCGGCATGTCAGGGTGCCTAATTTTATTGTGTTGTACCCCCAACAGTTCACTTTCAGGATATCCGGCTATATCCATAAAAATCCGATTAGCATAAGTGATACGACCACTGACATCAGTTTTTGAGACGATGAAGTCCTCTTCAGCAATTCGTCGTTCGGTATTGGTCGGGGTTATGTTGGATTTCATACTTTAACCTCCCATTTTTCAAGGGCCACAAATTTTGTAAACATTAGTCCATTACAAAATTATAGTAGATTGATTTCAAAATGTTAGGCATCACAACACTAATAAAAAACCTATATTCCCACCTCTTTCGCATGCTTCATCTAGAATTTTTCCCATTTATAATCTCAAAGGAGATTCTTAAAAGTAAAACTTGTAGTACTTTGCACTACGAGGGAAACTAAAACCTCACCCATTTCATAGAGATAACGCGCTTTTAATACTGCTCTGGTAAACTGGCCTGTATTGATAGCATAGGAGTTAAATCGTCATGACATATTCGTCCATAGATAAACGAAAATTACTGACACAAAATATTTTGTTCAAAAAACTACCTGTCAATGATATTGATAATATTGTGGCTATTTCTGCAGAAATTCATTTTACAAATAACCAAATTATCTTCCAAAAAGGCGATATCAGTGACAGTTTGTTGGCGGTACTCGATGGTCAGGTTCGGATTAGTACCAGCTCAATGGACGGTAAGGAGATTGTTTTGAATACAATATACCCGGGAGAAATGTTCGGTGAAATCGCTTTTATTGATGGCAGAGAACGCTCCGCGACGGCAACTTCAATATGGGATTGCACATTACTTTCCATCCAACATAACGATTTCATGCCTTTTTTGAAATCGAATCCAGAAATTGCAATCGAATTACTTATCGTTTTATGCAAAAAAGTTAGGGATACCAGTGATAGAGTGGAGGCAGTCGGCTTGCAACCTCTTCCCGTAAGTTTAGCTCGGTTATTAGTAAGAGCAATCAAGGAAATAGGACAAGAAACAGCAAGTGGTTTATTTTTGGATTGGAAAAAATCACAACAGGAAATTGGCTATGAAATCGGCACCTCCCGTGAAAGCATTAACAAGCAGCTTAATAGCTGGAAAAAACAAGGCCTACTAACACTCGGCGGCCAAAATTTGAGCATTACCATCCTGGATATTGAAGCTCTTAATATTATTGCAAAGGGTTATATATGATGCTGGATTTCAGCAACTTATTCTCACTCAAAATCAAAAAAAATGCTGTTCACTCATTGATTCTTATTCTAGTTTTCCTATCTGTTTTATTCCTGTATAAAAGTGGCAATCTTGAGTCCTTGGAATTGCATGCTTACGACCAACTAGTTCAACGCTATCCTGCAGAATCGACAAACCCACCTATCACCGTTATTACTGTTACTGAGGACGATTTTCGCCACCTAAAGCGCTGGTCGATTTCAGATGAGTTATTGGCTGATATTTTGACCCAACTTGTAGAATACAAAGCTCGCGTTATCGGTATTGACATCTATCGGGATTTCCCAGTACCCCCTGGCCACAAAAAACTGGAAAGAGTATTCACCCATAATCAAAATATTGTCGTCCCAATGAAGTTTGGTGATGAAACACTTAGGGGATTTGATCCTCCTACAGTACTACGCAACACGGAACAAATTGGTTTATCGGACATATTTCCTGATCGGGACGAAATTGTTCGCCGAGGTTTACTATTTCTTGATGATGGGCAAACGATACTTTACTCATTTCCGTTACGTATCGCACTGCTGTATTTGCAGCAACAAGGGATCACTCCTCAGCCGGATGCCAACAATTCTTCACATATCCGGCTTGGATCGACCACTATAAAACCTTTTCAGCCAAATGATGGTGGCTATGTGGATGCCGATGCTGGCGGATATCAGTTTCTTTTAGATTTTTGCAAACCGCCTAAAACTATTCCGCGTTATGATCTAAGACAGTTTCGATCTGGAAATGTCCAGATTGAAGATTTCAAAGATAAAATAGTCTTGATTGGCACTGTGGCTGCAAGTCATAAGGACAATGTTCTGACATTATGCGGCAGAGGTAAAGAAACTGAACAACGCGTTAGTGGTGTTCTTTTGCATGCAGCCATTACAGATCAACTCCTAAGAATAGCTCAAAATGGACAAGCCCCCTTGGAGCCGGTAACAGATAGTCAAGAAGTAATGTGGATTTTATTATGGACTCTGTTGGGAGGAATCATCAGTCAGCGACAACTTCCCATTTTACCACTGTTATTAGTGTGGGCAGGTGGATTGCTGGTGTTATTTGCGGTCACAGACCGACTCTTCTCTAACGGAACCTGGTTGATATCTTCTACTCCTGCAATTGCCTGGCTACTTTCCTCTATTTTGACAACAGTCTACAAAGCCACCCAGGAAAAGCGGGAGCGGTCACAGCTAATGAGTTTGTTCTCCAAACACGTTGCCCCGGAAATTGCCGAAGAAATTTGGCAACAACATGAACATTTTTTTTCTGAGGGTCGCCCTCGCCCTCAGAAAACTACAGCTACGGTTATGTTTACCGACTTACAACACTTTACAGCCCTGTCAGAAAAACTAGAACCCGAGGAACTCTATGATTGGCTCAACGAATACCTGACTGCTATGACCCCCCTCGTGTCTAGTCATGGAGGGGTAGTAATACGCTTTATTGGCGATGCTATTTTTAGCGGATTTGGCATACCCGTTCCCCGCAAATCTGAGTCAGAAATACAGCAAGATGCAATCAATGCTGTTCGTTGTGCAGTAGCAATGAACGAAAAACTCATTCAACTTAATAAGAAATGGAATCAGCAAGGCTTGCCAGTGGTTGGAATGCGTATCGGCCTGTATACCGGGTCACTTGCAACAGGTAGTATCGGTGATCGAAATCGCTTGGAATACACCATTCACGGTGATACCGTCAATACAGCTGCACGGCTGGAAGCATTTGATAAATCACAATTTACCCCCGATTTTTTTAATCATCCCTGCCGAATTTTCATTGGTCGGGAAACTCATCAATATCTTGGAGAGCAGTTCCTGGTTGAAATGATAGGAAATATTGAACTTCGAGGTAAAAAACAAACGGTTGCCATTTATCGGGTGATAGAGGAAAACAAAGCAGGAATAACTGAAATTGAAAATAGATAGCTTAACTGTGAATTAGTTCATAGGTAATCTTATCAATTAAGCAGATTATAGGGCAGAAGTTTCCCCATTTTTCAAAAATATTCTCCTTCAATCCATCCGGGTGGATATTTTACTGGGGATAACATCGTTTAGAGAAGACCCCACTTCAATATGATGTTTTAGACCCAAGTAATGGAAAACTTCAATAGACTCATTGCTAGTTTTGCTAGCAATGAGTCTATTAATACCAAAGTTAGGATTAAGATTAAAAAACATCAGAATATACTCCCCTATTTATTTGACTTACCTCAACCTGTTCGAGAAGAAACTAAATAGTTAAAGCCTCGTGAAATAGCATCAGTAAGTTAGCATCAAAATACTATCCCTTTCATCAAAAAAGACCGCAATACGACTTTCTTGGCATTCTCAATTCTTTATGCTGTTCGTTACAACTCTGTAGTGGTTTAATAGAACCGGACACTTTAATAAGAGATAATACTAATCAATT
>JAUXDP010000031.1 GCA_030618325.1 Methylococcaceae bacterium
TTCGGTTGTTTCAGAGTCAAGTAAGTTTTGCATACCAGCAGGTACAGCCTGGGCAATATTGTCCTTTTGTCCTTGTAACATGCTAAGTAAACCGTTTGCATCTAAATTATCACTACTCATTTTTTTACGGATTACACTAAGTATAATTGGAGCAAGCAGACCAATAATCGATGATGCAGACTGACTCTTAATACCACTGAAACGTGCAATAGTGGTAGCAATTTTAGAGATACCGCCACTACCGATTAAGGATCCCAGTAGTTTTGCTCCTGTTTCTATTAATGAGGAATGGTTGCCACCACTCAGCATGCTTGCGACATTCCCCAAGAGATTATCGTCCATGCTGCCCAGAGTGTTCACAAGGTTATTTGCACCACCCGGTTTAGATGAGGAGGTTACTAGATTTTCCAGAATTCCAGGGATAGCGGCGCTTAAAGCATTGCCGGTATTTTCTTTTGATTCACCTAAAAGGCTTGTAACTTGGTCTAGAATGACATCACCAAGTTCGTTTTTAATAAGATCGACAAGATTAAATGACATAGAATGGATCCTCCCCATTGTTATAGTTTTTGAATTTGATGAGTTTACTTTTCTGTAACTTACCAATAAAAGAATTGTAAAGTAATTACAATATCATTGCACCCTATATGGCCAACCTTAAATTTAGATTAAACATAAAAAAATCAGGAGGGTATGAAGTATTAAAGAGTATTGTTACGGCATAACCTGAATAACACAACCGGAGTTTCCACTTTTTATAAGCTTATAGTTGTCAGAAGAACATCGATAGAGTTTATTATTACTGTATATAACATAGGCAACATTATTATTAATCATGCATTCCAGTTGCTGTGGTACTGCTTTCCCTGGCCTGTCCATAATTTTCCGGCAAGAGCCTTGGGCGCAAAATACCAGATTTCCATAATAATCTGTGGCAAAAGCTGCCCGGTTTTCCTGTAAAGCACAGACCAGCATATTACCGGCCGGTTTGATCGTCTCTTCAGCGTGAGGAGAGGTAATAAAAAAAACTGTAATAATAACAAGTGTTCTTGCATAAAAAGTCATGAAATAATCCCGTTTTTTTTTGGTTTTGTGAGTCGAGTGCGTGGTGAAGAGAATGCTTTGTTATTTTATTCCCGTTGGTAAACGTGCCCCAGAAAGTTTCGCTCCTTCCAGTATGACTGCTTCCATTTTAGCACCGGTCAGATCAGCATTCGTTAGATCTGCGCCTGATAAATCTGCACCCGTTAAATCAACACGAAAGAGGTTAGTGTTGCTTAAATTAGCATTTTTCAGTACAGCAAAGCGCATCAGAGCTCTGTTGAAATCACTACCAGACAAGTTAGCCCCTGTGAGATTGGCTTTGTTCAGGGTAACGCGCATCAGTCCCATCGGTTGGTTTTTCATGTCCACCCCCCAATTGACATTAGTAATTACTGCTTCACTGAGATTGGCCTTATCCAGAGTAGCAATGATTCGGCTGCCTCTCAAATCAGTTTTTGATAAATCAGCGCCTTTCAGAAAAACACCAAAAATGCTGACGTTTTGTAAATTGGCTTCTTTTAGATTGATCCCCGTCATAACGGTCAAGTCCAGATTAAGACCTTCAAGATTGCTTCGGCTTAAGTTGGCTTTCCTGAGATCAGCCCCCCACAAATCTGCATTGCGTAAATCCAGGTTGGATAAGTCTACGCCTTTTAAATCTTTTCTACGCAATTTGGCAGGCTTATCTTTACTGGCATCTTTAAGGAGTTCTATGACCTGATCCCGATTGAGATCGGCCGAAAGCAGGCCAGGACTGAAGATCAGGACAAACAAATAAACGATGGTAATAGCTGTTGTTTTCACAGTGAGTTCCTCATATTTTAATGATGTTGCGAATCAAGGTAAGCCTTTTCCAATTTACCACAGAGGACACAGAGAGCACAGAGATTTAAATTTTTTATTTCTCTGTGCTCTCTGTGGTTTTATTTAAGGTTTTAGTGGTTTATTTAATTCCAATTTTTAAAAGAAAATTGTAGTTAGCCTGGACTCATTGTATCAGCGTCAAATGCATCCACCCTAATCGCGCTAACTCTGGCTTGTTCGGCAGTAGTAATTAAATGTGCTTCGTTCTTTGTGATGATATTCTTGGATATAGCTTCTTCGAGTAGTTCATTGATATTACCTTTGGCCAGTATTTTTTCCCGTTGTGCCTGGCGTATTTTAGTTTCTACAGGTGCTGCAGCAAGTACCGCTTTGAATGCTATTTCAATTCTGCCCGTTGCGTCATCGGCAATTTCATTAATAAAAATTCCCTGCGTCAGTCGATCGCGTGTTGCGGATTCAGAGAGTAGCACTGAGGCTGTTTGGTGTAAGAGCGGGTCGCTTGGTGGTGAGTAGGGTTTGCCCAGCGGAAAAACCAGAATTTTCAGTAACCAGACTAATGGTTGGATCGGGAGTTTTGCAAAAATATCTAGCAATGATTGTTGAGCACTATAGAGAGTTTGCTGACAAGCCCAATCAAGAAGTGGTTGATCTTCTTCAGGACTACCTTGGTCTTGATAGTGCTTGAGCACCGTAGAACAGAGATAAAGATTGCTCAGGGTATCGGCAAACAGTCCGGAAATTCTTTCTTTACGCTTTAACGCGCCACCTAATATCAGTAATGCATAGTCCGCAACCAGGGCAAAATTAGAACTTAAGCGCGCAATATGCTGATAATAATGTTTGTTCGTGTGATCTCCAGGAGTGTTGAAAAAACGGGCATTGCTTAATCCTAGCCACAGACTGCTCGCGATATTATGGGTAACATGGCCTAGATGCTGAAACAGTACCTGATCAAATTGTTGTAGTGCCTGGTCCGTCTCTTTAGTTTGTAGGGCATGCATTTCTTTCTGAATAAAAGGATGACAACGCATGGCTCCTTGGCCAAAAATCATCATGGTACGAGTCAGAATATTGGCTCCTTCAACGGTAATACTTACTGGTATGACTTGATACAATCGTCCCAAATAATTGTGGGGTCCTAAGCAAATCCCTGAGCCACCTTGTATGTCCATACCATCATTAATCACGCGACGCATTCTTTCGGTTAATTCATATTTAAGGATGGCCGAAATGACTGACGGTTTTTCTCCTTGATCCAAAGCAGCTGCGGTTACTTTTCTGGCGGCATCCAAAATATAGGTTTCGCCGGCCATACGGGCTAAAGGTTCTTCTATGCCTTCAAATTCACCAATAGGCAGATTAAATTGCTTGCGAATGCGGGCATAGGCACCCGTATTTCGACAAGTGAATTTACTGGCACCGACACTTAAAGCAGGTAGAGAAATAGCTCTGCCCGTAGCAAGTGATTGCATTAACATTTTCCAGCCATTACCCACTTGTTCGACACCACCAATAATCCAGTCCATTGGAATAAAAACATCTTTGCCCCAGTTTGGGCCATTTTGAAAAGCGGAATCTAGCGGGAAGTGACGTTGGCCGATGGAAACACCCGGTGTTTTGGCCGGGATAAGAGCAACCGTGATGCCGATGTCTTCTTTATTTCCTATTAAATGATCTGGGTCGTAGAGTTTAAACGCAAGTCCAATAACGGTAGCAACTGGGCCTAAGGTAATGTAACGCTTTTCCCAATTCAGGCGGATGCCCAGGACTTTTTTCTGGTCTTCAAATTTGTCGTGACAGATAATGCCAGTATCAGGCATGGCTCCGGCATCACTACCCGCATGTGGCCCGGTGAGAGCGAAGCAAGGGATTTCCTTGCCAGTGGCCAATCTGGGTAAATAATGATTTTTTTGGCTTTCTGTGCCGTAGGCCAATAATAATTTAGCTGGGCCTAGAGAATTCGGCACCATCACCGTGACTGCCGCGGTGCTGCTGCGGCTGGCTATTTTCATTACGATTTCAGAATGGGCGTAGTTGGAAAAATCTAGCCCACCATATTGCTTTGGGATGATCATGCCACAAAAACGTTGTTTTTTGATAAAGTCCCAGACCTCTTCAGACAGGTCTTTACGATTGTGGGTGATATCCCAGTCATCTAGCATGCCGCATAGTGTTTCTACTGGGCCATCTATATAGGCCTGTTCTTCCTCAGAGAGTCTGGCAGGTGGTAAATCCATTAATACCGACCAATCTGGTTGACCGGAAAACAATTCTGCATCCCACCAAGTATTACCCGCTTCTAATGCTTCTCGTTCAGTTTGCGACATTTTTGGCAAAATGCGCTGCATTTGTTTGAAAACCGGCCGGCTGATGAATTTTTTTCGAAGACTGACTAAATTCAATAAAGCAAAAAACAATAAAATATCTAGCCAAACCCAAGGTAAAAATCCTGAAAAACCATGTAGTAAAAGATACAAGCCAAAAACAGCAGCAAATACTAATGTTGACGAGAGTAATGAAATTTTTCGATACGCGAGTATCAAGCCAATTATTATTGAAGCTATAAACCAGATCATGATTTTGTTCCTTTTCTAGTTTCTTAGGGGTTTTCCAGTTTTCAACATGTGTTCCAATCTGGCAACTGTACCTGGTTGTTTTACTAAAGATAGGAAGGCCTCCAATTCTAAAGCGAGTATATCATCTTCTGATAACGGGTTAGTCACATCACAGTTGCCACCACTGAGCACATGGCTCAATTGCTTGGATACTTCAAGATCATAAACGCTGGCTTTGCCGATTAGATGCAGCGCCTTGGTAGCTATCGTCAATAATATCTGTGCGGTTTGACCCGCTAATTGATATTCATAGGGTTCAGGGGGTGTATAGTTTGCGCTGAGCGAAATCGCTTTAGCTTTAGCATCAGTTAATAAACGCTCTTTATTCATGGTGATACCATCATCAGCGCTTAAAAACAGCAACTGCTTAGCTTCAAATGCCGACTGTGAAACGCGCGCGAGGCCTATGGTTTCAAAGGCTTTGCTGATCGGAGGTATCGGGCCGCCGAAGCGTTTTGGATGTTGCATTTGTCGGCGCAAGTATTCTTTACAGCCACCCCAGCCCGGGACTAAGCCGACACCCACTTCAACCAGACCGGTATAAAGCTCGGCATGGGCTTGAACAGCATCGCAATGTAACAGAATTTCGCAGCCACCCCCCAATGCTAATCCGGATGGGGCAGCAACAACAGGGAAGGGAGCATACTTTAAAGCTTTATAAGTTTGTTGCCCTTCATTTATTAAGGCACTCACCGCATCCCAATTA
Source organism: Methylococcaceae bacterium (assembly GCA_030618325.1). Lineage (GTDB taxonomy): Bacteria > Pseudomonadota > Gammaproteobacteria > Methylococcales > Methylomonadaceae > JALSJK01. Next base: position 5,191 of record JAUXDP010000031.1, read on the forward strand.
CTCTCTTGCAGAGCAATCATTAATAAGCCTAGATTGGCACCAGCAGAAAAGTTTTCGGCTTCATTGTGAATAACCAGGGCTGAAAATTTTGTCTTAATGGCATCAATGCTTTGCCGGATCAGCGACATGCTATCCATATCAAGGGTATTCATTTTACTGTGGAATTCAAGACAGGCTACGCCGTCACCTACATCCCACAAGCTGGCTGAAGCGTTGCTTAATATTGCTGGCGATTGTAGTTTAATATCAGCTAGGCAAATTACACCTGATTTTTTAGGAATTGAATGGTAGTTTCCAGTTAAATCACTGAACAATTGTTTGCCGTCGGTAACGGTATACAGCTTGGATTGATTTTCCAGTAAAGGGGGTATATCAAAACCCTCTTCTTTAGCTTTAGCAACAAACCAGGCTTTATCTATTTTATCGAGTAAATCAAAGGGACCTTGCTGCCAGTTAAAACCTAAGCGCATGGCTTGATCGATAGCAACGATGTCATCCGCTATTTCCGGTACCAGGCTGGCGGCATAGAGTAGTGTTTTTGCCATTACTTGCCAGGCAAATCGACCTGTTTTATCATCGAAGGCAAGTAAAGCCTGAACACCATTTTTCTGGGCTGCTTTTATGCTATCCAGTTTTACTTTTTCGCTAGGACTGTATTCGCCAGTACTTAAATTAATTGATTCTTTAATGCGTTGACCTTGCTCTTTGTTCAATCGATAAAAACCACCTTTACCTTTTCTGCCGGTATAACCATCGGCAATCATTTGCTTTAATAGAGGAGGTATCGTTTTGATCTGATGAAAAGCATCATCAGCAGCTAGCGTTTGTTCCATGCTTTGCATAATATGCGGCATCAGGTCCAGGCCAACCAGATCTAATAGCCCAAAAACTCCGGTTTTGGGAATACCAAAAGGACTACTGATGACGGCATCCGCTTCTTCTACAGTTAATCCCTGTTTAATGGCTTCCAGAAGCCCGCATTGTGCCCAGTAAATGCCAATACGATTAGCAATGAATCCCGGAGTATCTTTGCAAGGCACACAGCCTTTTCCGAGCTTAATATCAGAGAACTCACTGACAGCATCAATTAGTTCGGGTCGCGTAGCAGGTCCTGCAACCAGTTCCAACAAACGCATATAGCGAGGAGGGTTAAAAAAATGGCTAATCAAAAATTGCTGCTGAAGGTTTTCCGGCATGCCCTGCATTAATAACTTGAGCGGTAAAGTAGAGGTGTTGGATGAAATCACGGTATCTTCTTCACAAACTTCGGCGAGTTTTAGATACAGTGATTGTTTTATGTCTGGGTTTTCTATGATAGCTTCAATAACCCAATCAACATCTGTTAGCCAATGAAGATGATCTTCGATATTCCCAGGAGTAACAAGTTTGGCATTATTCTTGTGCATGAAAGGTGGCGGAGAGGCTTTGAGTAATTGCTTGATCGCTGTTTCTGCAATGACATTTCGGTTACTTGCATCCTTGGGTACGATATCCAATAGGAAAACAGGAATCCCAGCATTGCTGATATGCGCTGCAATACTTGCTCCCATGACTCCTGCGCCAATGACGGCTACTTTATTGATGTTCATGAGATAGCCTCCAGAATGGTTGCTATACCTTGGCCTCCACCGATACATTGGGTTGCCAGGGCAAACTGTTGGTTTTCCCGTTTTAACAGGCTGGCCGCTTTGCCGGTAATTCTTGCTCCCGTTGCCCCTAAAGGATGACCCAAAGCTATAGCACCACCATCAAGGTTCAGCTTATGTTCGGGAATCGGTAGGTCATTGAGTACTGCCAAAGATTGTGCAGCAAAAGCTTCATTGAGTTCAACGATATCAATATCATCCAGAGTTAGATTGGCTCGTTGCAGGGCCTTCTGGCTAGCGTTAACTGGGCCAATGCCCATGATTTCTGGTAAACAGGCTGAAACGGCTATGGATTTGATTCGTGCCAGTTTTTCCAGATGATGGCTGTTGGCATAGTCTTCACTGCAAACCAGAACAGCTGCAGCTCCGTCTGTTAAGGGTGAAGATGTGCCGGCCGTTACGCTGCCATCGGCCTTGAATGCAGGTTTTAATTCAGCTAGAGATTGCTCATTGCAGTCTGGCCGGACGCATCCATCTTGCGTTACTGTTCCGGCACGAGAGGTTTCAATGGCTATGATTTCATCAGAGAAGTGGCCATTTTGCTGCGCCTTATAAGCTTTATGGTGACTGGTAACAGAAAATTGTTCTTGTGCTGGTCGGTCTATTTGATATAAATCTGCTAGATTTTCAGCTGTGTCACCCATGCTGATGTAGGCCTGGGGATAGGATTTATAAAGGTCGGGATTTGGCATCATGTTAAAGCCGCCCATTGGTATTCGAGTCATCGATTCAATGCCTGCACAAATAAATACTTCTCCGGCACCCATTTGAATTGCACCTGCCGCATTGTGAATGGCTTGCATGGATGAACCGCAAAACCGATTGATGGTCATCCCGGCAACTGTTACAGGCAAATCAGCCAAATGAACGACTAGCCTGGCGAGGTTAAGGCCCTGTTCTCCCTCAGGAAAGGCGCATCCTAATATCAGGTCTTCTATATCTTCTGGAGTTACGCCGGTTTTTTTAATTAACCCTTGAATAACTTGTGCTGCCAGGTCATCAGCCCTTACTGTGATTAACTGGCCTTTGTTTGCCGGCGTAAAAGGAGATCGACAATATCCTGCAATAACTACATTTTTCATGGCTCTACCTCGTTCTGTGGTTAACGATAATCCTGCAATTTTACTAAGTTATTACTTGAAGAAAGAGAAGTCACAGTATTAAATGATGATGTTTCCAATGTCTTGAGGAATTGATCAATAATGGCCCAAGTATCTCCGCTGTTATCTTTTAAAATACCATGATGATCTGCATTAACAATTTTTAGTTGTTTGTTCTCACTGCCCAGTTTTCCCATAATGGTCGTTGCACTTTCAACGGCTACTACTGGATCTTGATTGGCATGGATGATGAGTGCAGGTATTTTTACTTGTGGCAAGACGTTATCAAGTGTTTGAATTAGACGCCTTAATTCATACAGGCTTCTGACTGGTGTGTTGCGATAATTGATGTTTGGATGTTCTGGCACGTTTTCAATAAATGGTTTGACTCCTTCAAAGCTTGAAACCCATTTAACCAACTTATTAGTGCCATGAAGTAACGGTACTAGCATAAAAGATCTATTGACGAATTTGACGGGTACTGAGATGGCCACCACAGCTTTTATCTCAGGGTGGTTTTTCGCAGCCAAGTTCAAAGTTAAGGCTCCGCCTGAAGAAAAACCAATCAAGATGATATTTTTGCAATGCTGCTTTAAGATTTCTGAGCATCGAAATATTGAAGCATACCAGTCTTCCCAGGTTTGATCACGCAATGCATAGGGAGAAGTGCCATGGCCTTCAAGCCTTGGCCCAAGAACAACGTAGCCCTGTTTACATAGAATTTCTCCATAGTTTCTTAATTCTGCAGGGCGAGCCAATAGCCCGTGCACCAGAAGAATACCTGTACCATTTGCGGTTTTAGGCTGGAACAAAAATGGTTCGGGATTGCCATTGGCGGTTTCATGTTGATTGATTTCGTTATAGCGAGGATCGTTATACTTCTTTTGCTCCCAGGCTAAAGAATAATATTCATCATCAAAATGCCAGGAGGACATCTCTTTTAAGCTGATTTTTTGATAGTCGTTAAGCGCTTTTTTTAATGTATGGATAATCGCTTTAATGGGCTTTGCTTCATTGTTGTATACAGCAATCAAATTTTCCATTCGAATGACATCAAAATCGTGCTCTTCTGATAATTTAGGTAAGAACTCATAATATGTGTCACTTTCCGATATGAGCTCATTAGTTTTGGCCATGCGGATGAAGTGCTCAAATCGTTCACTAGTGCCTTCGATGAGTTCGGCGTACTCTTCTGGATTGAGTAAGCTCCGATGCAGATTGACCTGTTGGTCTTTTTGCAAGTATTTGATAGCAATATAAAGCGTGGTATAAAAGCGATGTTTCTCTATTTTGGATAGTCCTTGATCTAAATAGAGCATAATTAAAGATGAGGCAAGATGGCTTAAGTTGATCGTAACATTGGCGTATATGTCTTTCATATACTGATCGCGAGTGTCGCCTGCATTTTTTTTGAAATATAACCCCATCATCCTTTGTTTTAAGTTTTTAGGTTGGGTATGCAGTGAAAATATATCATCCAGCGAAAGATTTTCCGATGACAATAAATCAAGCATATAACGATTCCACCAATGCCAAACATGATAAGGGTCGACAGGTTTACCCATCCTGATATCCATATCGGTGTCTTTAAACATGATATTGCCTTCCACTAGCAACTCTTCTGTTTGTCGAAGGCTTAAATTATCGCTGAACATTTGAACACCTTTTTGCAGAAAGTTTTCAGATGCTCGAATAGGATAGAAGGTGATATTGGCTGGCACAATTAAAGTTGGTTTTAGCGCCGCTGTTAATAGTTGTTCAAGACTGTCAAGATTGAGTTGCTCTTTCCAAGTTATTAATAGCTCATAATTTTTATCGCAATAAGCGTTTCTAACGGTCGTTTTAAAGGCTTCAATGCCTTGCGCTAGAACGGCTGCTCCGGTGTGGTGTTTACGTCTTAACCCGGTTAAACGGGAAAAGATACTGTATTGGCCTTGTTTGTCCAATACTTGTCGGTCTTTGACCATCCCGCCTTCCGGAAAAATGAGGATTTTACGGCCACGAAATATTTGCCCGGCTAAAATGGGAAATAGACGAGGGTGGTTGTGAGGGAAAACTCCGACATTTTGTAAATATTGGGACAGTAGCGACTCTTCTTTAAAGAATTCACCTGAGGCAATGGCGCAGCAATAAGCGCCGGTTTTTTCGTGGATTAGGAATTGCGGGATAAAGGTTTCAAAGCGGGAAAAGTGATTAAACAGGAAGATATCACCCTGCTCAATCTGGTCATCGGCATGTAGTTTCATGTTGACACTCAACATGTTTTTCACTGAGCGAAAAATCTGTACAGACCTATTGTAAATGGTTGTATCTATGTCATACCAATCATTATTATAAGATATTCCTTTCATGGTGATTTCTCACATATAGATGACTATAATCAATATCGAGTCGATTAAGTTACCACAAGTTCCCAGGGCTTTGAAATTTGCGAGTTATACAAAGAAAGAGTCACAATAATTTTAATTGCGCATTGTTTGATGCGTTAGACTTTTAATTACCATTCATTTTCTGGTATAGTTCGGTCTGTAGTTAGCACTCAGGCCGGCTTTAGGAATGTTTTGGAGTTTGATTTAAGTCCCTTGGACTCGTCAAAGTGTTGAAATGCGAAAGTGGTTATATAGGTGTTTAGATTTTTAATTATTTAAGGAAATAGCAATGGCAAATATACTTGATCAGCTTCTTACCGTACTCGGATTTAAATCTTCTGGCTCAGGTACTAGTTCTAGCTCAGAAGCGAGTATCGCAACACATACTGATGGACTCTCCGGTGTTGGACGATACTTAGTAAAACGATCGGAAGACGGGAAAAAACCAGCCCCAGCAAAAAAAGCAAAGGCTAAGCGTGCTGCACCAGCAAAAAAGCGTACAACTTCAGCTAGAAAGGCAGCTTCTGGTTCAGCTAGTACTAAAAGATGTCAGGGAGGAACAGCTAAGGGTGATCAATGTAAGCGCACTTCTAACTTGAAGACGATACAGCGGACAATTAATGGAAAGAAATATCGGCTTTCTGCCTGCAGTCAACATAATAATGATTCTTTTAAGCCTTATAATGGGTTTATCAAAGACTAATAGCACTATATTTGCCTATGCACTGACTTAAGATACCCTAGGTATCGGGTTATGTATTGGCTTGAAATGAGCCATACTCTTCACGTCGCTATAAAATAAAACATAGCGGCGTGATTGCATTAAACGCTGTTAATCCAAATTTACAATATTTTCTGTTGTATACCTTTCGTGTCCAAGAATACCTCGTTTAGAGTGCGTCAATTTTTGTGAAGGGCTAGACGCAAAGACGCAGCAATAGCGGGCTATTACAAGTCTTTGCAACGACGCCATTTGCAAAAATAGGTGTGCTATAAATGGGGTATTCTTGAGCATGAAAGGTATTTATATTGCATCCGTGACCGCGCTAGGCATCCCTTTATTGGCAAAGTTATATTTCTGAGATGCCAACGCTTTCACATTAAAACACAAGAAAGAACGGAAAATTATCCTATAGTTTTAGTAATAACTTCAGCTGAGCTACTAGAACACATTATGGGAATAGAAGATTATGATACTGAATTATATTTGGTTACGATGTCCGTGCATTTTCTCATAGCCGAATTAATGGATCTAGATATAATGGATATTGAATCCGATAGTTCATTAGAAATAGACTTGGGAATGACAGGGAGATTGAGAAAAATCTTCAGTGGTTCAATTAAAGAAATGTTTGATGGTTTTGAGCTTGACTATTTATTCATTAAAACCGTTCAAGATGTAATTAATCAAGTCATTACTTGTAAATTAAATACAGATTATATGACCTTGCATTAAGGCCCCATTCGAGCCATTATAAGTTTTGCTGTAAGTAGGGGGAGCGGTAAAGGCAAGAGACTGTTTAAGGGATGTATTGTGCCACGAAAGGGCCAATAAAAAAGCCCGCTTAGCGGGCCTAAAGTCTGTTTTTATTATTCTTTATAAGTAGACTCTCATTTCCAAGCTATTGGGTAGCTTAAATGTAAGAGATAACATTTGTTTTAATTATTATGAGGTCTTTAAAAGACCTTTTCCTCCACTTTATAGCCGACTGTTAAGTCGAGCTCACTCCTTTAAGCCTCGACCATTCTATATTAAAAAGATTATAATTGTCCATTAAAAAATGTGTTTTTTGCGGGTTTTTTAAGAACAAAACCTTGAAGGGACACTATTTTACACCGTTAATGTTTGGATTTATAGCGTGTTAATTTTACCAAAAATAACATCGAGAGTAGGTGGGTAATGGGATGTGGCTATGTTTTTTCCGCTAAGGGCCGTAAAATAAATCAGGCTAAAACTGTTGCGTGATGGTTGCGAAGTTTACAAGGAATGTTGAGAAATAAATTGTTCTGCCCCGCTACTGGTTGCGCTTACGCTCTTGCTCTTCTTCGATAAAGTAATTAAGTCGCTCGTCTAAAATAGCTGCCAGATAAAAGTTCAGCCCCTTTGATTTTTGTGCCAGTTTGATTTGCGTAATAGCTTCTTGTGTCCGGCCTGATGCGTAGTAATATTCTGCCATATAGCGATGTGATTTGGCTTGCTGTTTTTGTGCTCCATAGGTTTCGGCTAACAAGCGAAAATAATTAGGTTGCCGTTTTTCTTTTAGGCTTAAGCGATCTAAAGCCTGATAAGCTTGTTTGGCATGCCCAGATTTTAGCAGCGAAGTGATATATTCAAGTTTGACAGCCGAATTTCTGGGAAAGTTTTGTTGTGCTTGACGATATCGTTCCAGTGCCACTTTATATTGTCGAGCATCGAGAGCAGTTTTTGCCAATGCCAAAGCATATTGTGGCTGATTGGGGAATTCTTTTACCAGTTGTTGAAAATTTTGTTCTGCTTGTTTGAATTGTTGTTTCTTTATTGCAATTAGACCAAGGCCGTATCGGGCAACAGCGCGTTGTTCAGGAGTGCCCTGGTTTTTGCGAACGGAAAAAAAACGCACAATATCATCATTATTCCCCAGTGTATTGACACGTAATTTTGCCCTGATAAGCAGGTAATCAATTGAATCAGGATACTGTCGATAAGGGAACTTTTCTGCCCGGCCGCGGGTGTCGGCTATTCTGGATACTGTGACCGGATGGGTACGCAAAAACTCAGGGATTCCTTTGCCATAATAACGGCTTGATTGTTGCAATCGTAAAAAAAATTCGGGCATACCACGTGGATCAAAGTCTGATTCAACCAAAGTTTGCATGCCTATCCGGTCAGCTTCTTGTTCATTGCTACGGGTAAAATTAATTTGCATCTGAATACTGCCTGCTTGAATGGCAGTTAGGGCAGCCATACCCAGTTCAGCATTTTGCGTGCCCAATAAAATAGCTGCCAGCATTGCCGCTGCTGTGGGTAGAGAAAGTTGACTGGCTGCTTCGAAAGCACGATATAAATGACGCTGTGTAACATGAGCAATCTCATGAGCCATCACTGAAGCCATTTCGCTTTCCGAATCTGTAGTTATGATCAGTCCTGAATTGATGCCAATATAGCCACCAGGCCCGGCAAAAGCATTGATTCCCTTATCAATAACAACAAAAAAATGAAAGGGTGTCCCTGGCGTATCACTATTGGTGGCTAGTTTTTGGCCGACGGCTTGAATGTACTGTTGGATTTCGGGGTCATTGTTGATTGTTATAGCAGAGTGAAGTCGGCGGAAAAAAGCATCGCCCAGTTCTTTTTCTTCAATGGGAGAAATTAATGCTCCAGCAGAGTCGCCCATATCCGGAAGTTTTATTTTATCGGTTTCTAGTGCCTGTATGGGAGAGATAAAAAAAGTGAAGGCTAATACCCACTTAGCATTTTTACATTTCATGATGGTGGGACGAAAAAACGGTTAATTGGTTCCAGGATAAAAGATCCGGTATTATGGCACAAATATATCAGTAATAATTTACCTCAATCAGCAAATGAAATTTGCCATTCAAGTTAATGCCAGTCCTTATGCTTCTGGGTGTGGGGATACGGCCTATCAATTCATCAAAGCAACCCTTGCAAAAAAACATCAGATATTTAGAGTGTTTTTTTATTTCGATGCTATTTATTATGCCTTCCAAACCATGAGTCCTCCTGATGATGAGCAGAATCCTGCGCGGCGGTGGAGTGAGTTGGCCAAAAATTATGATATTGATTTAGTAATCTGTATTTCCGCGGCTCAAAGACGGGGGCTATTGTGTGAAGATGAAGCGAAAAGACAAGGTAAACAGGATAATGACCTGGCTGAAGGTTTTCGCATTTCCGGTTTGGGGCAATTGGTCGAAGCTATGTTGGAAGCGGATCGTTTCATTGTTTTTCGGTGAATTAGGAATATCTGCCTCTAATGCGAAACTTTTTGTTTGTGTTGAACCAGCCCCCTCATGATGGTTTGTTGGTACAGGAAACACTGGATGTTATTTTAACAGTGGCAGCATTTGACCAGCCGGTCAGTTTGTTATTGTTTGACGATGGTGTTTTTCAGATTAAGCAGAATCAGAATCCTAAGCAAGTCGCTTTAAAGGATACCAGTGCTGTATTTAAGGCTTTGGAAATATATGATGTGCACAATATCTATGTGGAAGTTGAATCATTGCAGGAGAGAGGTCTCAAACCCGGTGGATTGTGTTTGCCAGCAAAAGAAGTTTATAGAAAAAATATAGGTTCATTGATGAAACAATTTCAAATAGTTTATGGAAGTTAAATGCAAATAAAATTTACGGGAAAAGGTTTGGCTCTCAAGATTTACATATTAATGTCCGTATTTTGTTTGATAAGTATTGTTTCATCCTGCATGGAAGTGGAGGAAATATTATTCGAGGACAAAAATAGAAAACCGATCCAGCTTATATTGGATTCAGATACCAATAATGAGTTAGATGACCAGCATGCGATCGCTTATCTCTTGTCTAATGACAAGTATTTTAATTTGAAAGGAATTACGGTAAATAAAACTTCTTTTGGCGGGAGCATAGAAGATCAGGCGGTTGAGGCTGAAAGGGTGCTCTTGCTTTGTGCTAGGCAAGATATTGCTGTTTTTAAAGGAGCAGCCGGTAATTATCAGCAAATTAAGGAGCAAATAACTACTCCTGAATTCGATGGTTCGGAAGCAGTCGACTTCATTATTGAATCAGCAAAATCTAGCGAGCAAGAAAAACTGGTTATCCTGGCAGTTGGTAAATTAACGAATGTTGCTTTAGCGTTACTCAAGGAACCTTCCATTGCAGCCAATCTTCGCATAGTTTGGCTAGGTTCTCATTATCCTGATTCCAGGGAATATAACCTTATTAATGATGCTTTAGCTGTTGCAGCGGTTTTGCGATCAAATGTTGAATTTGAGCTGATGACGGTTAGAGAAGGGAAGTCCTCTGGAACAGCAAATGTGCTTGTTTATACCGAAGAAATTAAAAATAAAATACAGGGGAACGGCCCGCAAATTGTAAATCCTATTGCTGGTAGAAATGGTAAGTTATTCTCAAATTTTGGCGATTATTCGGTCAGTCTATTCGATCTTTTTCCCGGAGCAGGCTCGCCTCAAGGCCGATCTTTTTTTGATGTTGCTGCAGTAGCTATTTTAAAGAAACCTTATTGGGCTGAAAAAGTTGAAATTCCTGCACCCAGTCTTTCTGAGGATGGTAAATGGACTGAGCAGCCGGACAATCCAAGGAAAATTGTATTTTGGGAAAATTTTGAAAAAAATAAGATTATGCAAGATTTCTACAGAAGCATGGATGAATTTTCTTTGCAGAAAACAGGAGCAAGCGATAGCAGATCATAAATGAATATTTGACCAAAGAGCCCCTAAGTGCTAATTTTTACAGTAATTAGCACTCTGACTAATGAAGTGCTAAAAAATCAGTAGGGGTAATTGTGGCAAATAAACCAAAACTAAATGACCGTTCATTACAATTATTAAAAACACTGGTTGAGCGTTACATCAGTGATGGTCAACCCGTGGGCTCACGTTCGCTAGCTAAAAATTCCCAGTTGCAACTCAGTCCAGCCACGATTCGTAATGTCATGGCAGACCTTGAAGAACTGGGCTTAGTGCATTCACCCCATACTTCTGCAGGACGAGTTCCTACCGCGAGTGGCTATCGAATGTTTGTTGATTCGCTGTTGACTGTAAAACCCCTCGATATTCAGGAAATCAACCTCTTGCAGCATGGTTTGGAAGAGCCGGAAGATGAAGGTAAAGTGCTGGGCGTTGCTTCCCGGTTGCTCTCTGATGTTACTCAAATGGCTGGGGTAGTCACGTTACCCAGGCGGGAGCTGGTTTCATTGCGACATATTGAATTTTTGCCCTTATCTAATACTCGTGTGCTGGCTATTTTTGTCACCAACGAGCAGGAAGTTCATAATAAAATTATTCACACTTCCAAACAATTTAGTGCGGCAGAATTACAGCAGGCTGCCAACTATCTCAATTCTATCTATTCCGGGAAGAGCTTAACAGCAGTGCGCCAAGCGATAGTCAAGGAAATGCAGGTAGCTCAAAAACGGATGAATCAGGCTATGCTGGATGCAGTTAATATGGCACACCAGACATTTGACAGCGATCAGGAAAAAGAGGATTTTGTGCTTTCTGGTGAAACCAATTTAATGGATTTTAGCGAGCTGGCAGATATGGCCTGTTTACGCCAGTTGTTTGATGCCTTTAGCCAAAAACGCAGTATTATTCATTTGCTGGACAAGTGCCTTGAAGCCGATGGGGTGCAAATTTTTATTGGTGAAGAGTCTGGCTATGATGTATTCGGTCAATGTAGTCTGGTCACATCAACTTATTCAGTCGATAATGAAATAGTCGGGGTGTTAGGCGTGATTGGCCCAACTCGCATGGCGTATGAAAAAATTATTCCCTATGTTGATGTAACAGCAAAATTATTAGGAGCGGCCTTGAATTCTAATCCTTCATCCCCATCTTAAAA
>JAUXDP010000052.1 GCA_030618325.1 Methylococcaceae bacterium
AGGTTTCGGCCCTGCAAAATCTGGTTTTGCTAAAACGCTTGTAGAACTTAAAATGAAAGCTACTCCCACTGATATTATTGTGGTTTTTATCATTATTGTTACCCTTTGTGATTAATCAAGGGAGCAGTTTACGTTAAGTATGACAATATGAAAATGATTGATTTAACCCGTAAGACGGATATGTAGGTTAGATTAAGTGATAACGTAATCCGACATTTAACTGAATATTTGGGGGTGAATGGTGGAATGCGTTCTCCTACGATCTATCCCTTGTGACTGTATTATAAATTTTCATAGATAAGATAGACATACAAAGAACAAGCGTAATCGCATTTGAAAAAATAATCGCTTTATCTGAAATAGACAAGCCGTAAACTAGCCACAGGGAAACGCCTAAAGTAAAAATACTGTACATACCCAGGGATAAAGACTCCGTATCTCTGGTTTTCAACGTTAAAAATGCCTGGGGTAAGAATGAGGCCGTGGTGAGTATTGCTGCTATATAACCAATCGTCTGATATGTTATTTCCATTGATGCGTGTCTCAAAATAATTGTTAATGCGGAGTCTTATTAATATCTATTCAGCCGGCCAAGATTGAGAGATAACATCCCTTCGCTTTCTGTTAGCTTCTTCTTGTTGCTGGTTGTTAACGCATAGGGGTAGCTAAAATGCCAGCGTTAGGGATGTTATCTCTTGTTCGCTAAATAATTACGTCTAATACAATTGTTGACTCTATTTTCTTGGATTTTTAATTTTGATCCAATATTTAGTGCATTATAAATGAAACAATTTTATCACCTGGGAATTTGTCTGAATATAGAAAAAAATCCGTTTCGATTAAAGAAGAAGCTTAGGCTACCTTTCTTTAATCGAAACGGACAGGTGACAACAAATAGGCAACTTTTTAAGCAGTGGTTAACTTGCGTTTTGTCCTCAAGCTACCAAAGCCCAATAGGCCGGTCAGAAAAAACCAAACACTGGCTGGAAGTGGGATAAAAGTACCTCCAGTGGAGAGATCTCGTACACCAGAACGTGCATCAGCAAATTCCCCAAAAGCCAGATCGTCATAAACTATAGACCACGGGGTTGAGCGAAGACTTGAGTTAGTATTCCCTCCCCAATCTAGGGCATGGCCAATATCCACATAACTTATTTCCGTTTCACTTTTAAAAGCGGTCCAATAACCAGAATAATCATCACTCGCCCATCTATTGCTCCCTGTCCAAAGGTCATTTCTAGATCCAACTAGATTACCGTCTGCATCATACGCATCTAAATGCGTATAATAATTATTATCTGGATCAGCACCTCTTATACGATCAATCTCAAAATAACCAATCGGATTGTCAAAGTTGATACGCCAAAAATGCGAACCAAAAGTTGTTTCTCCATTGAAAGCTAAAAAATTATCTCCACTCTGTGCCGGCCCTCTAAAACCTGAACTATCATTCAAAATCGCCCCCATCCCCGAACCTATAGGACTCAATTCATTCCGGGTTCTTGTAGTAAGCACTCCATTGTGAGGTACTTGAGAAGTTATTGACTTACGCTCCAAAGCTGAAAAATGAACTCCTGAACCTGCATATAATTCAGTTAATGGTATTGCACTAGAAAACAAATCTGGTGCGTTAATGGTAGCTCCCGAAGAATCCGTATCAAAATTGATGGTTGTTACCACCGCCTGTGTCAGTGATGAAAATGTAAGTAATGTTGCGCTTAAAGCTAACTGGGTATTGGTCAATTTGTTCATTCCATTTCTCCAAAAGTAATTGATATTTACAACCCAACAACAGCAAATGGATCGTTATTTCCGAGCAGGAAATACTACTCTTGGATATGAATATACGCTTCTAGAAATGAGGCAAACTGATCTAGATCATTTCAGAAATCGAAATAACAAAAAACAAACAAATGCCTAATCTGTTGATTAACAATTTGCAATCTATAATAAGAAAGAGGAACACTACCAATTTAAAATTGGCTTGGAATACAGCTTAATACAACAGCGCCAAAGGAATTGCGTTGCCTTCCATTGCGTTAGGTTCTGGAAGCTTTTGAAGGGGCTGATTGTTAGAATATTTTACTAGTAACTGGTCATTAACAATTTGCAGCTTCTTTTTCTTGACAACCAGCATTCCCATTCGCTCGAATTTGGATAATACTCTACTCACCGTTTCTGGCACCAAGCCAAGATAACTGGCAATATCAGCTCGACTCATAACCAGATTAAGATGAATGACTTGACCACGGCTACTACCCATTCTGACCAATAATTCCAGCAAAAAAATAGCGACTCTCTGTTCAGCGGTTTTTTTATTAATCAATATCAAAAGCTGGTAATCGCGAACAATTTCATGACTAAACCGGGCAATGAGTTCTTTCTGGAATGTAGCATCAGTGGTACAAAGCCTATCGAGTAATTGCCGGGAAAAGCCACAAATTATCGAATTATCCAGAGCTAGTACTGAGGAAGCATGTATATTGGTATCTATAGCATCAAAACCCAGCACTTCCCCTGCAAAATGAAAGCCTATCACCAGCTCATTGCCTTCAACTGAATTAATCAGACTTTTTGTAGCACCTGACTTGACGATAAAAATATTCTCACTAGTATCGCCCTGTCGATAAATATAATCACCGCATCGATATTTGATATTCTTGGATATTAAAGCAGATAAACCCTCGACATCACTAATTGTTAATTGCTTTGCGAGACACTGCTCTTTTTTAAAACAATCATGACAACTGTCTTTATTGGGCAATAAATGGGTAAAACCGGTTTTGTCCATGAAAATCTCCAGCCCTGGAAAGTAAAACCACAAAAAAAGGTGCAAATTCCCTAAGGAATTTAGCTGATATATCGGTAGTAAATTGAAATTCTAACGCACTTTTCCAGACAAAGAAAATGATTTTAAAGAGTAAAAACCCTTCATTATTAAGGGAATTAAGACTTAAGCAAGCAAGGAAAGGCGATGGTGATATTTATTCAATACGTTATAATGAATTAACAAGAAATAAAGAACAAAAAGACTTGATATGACACACTTCAAATTACTCTTATTACTGATCTTGACTCACGTGTTGTTCTCAGCCAATATTCTGGCCGATCAAGTTTTAGTCAAAATAGGCGATGGTGAAGTTACTGAATCACAGCTTGAAAAAGCAATGCTCGCGGCGCCTTTTGCAACGCAATTTCCATCTATGGATGAAAAAGATCAAGCCTATTTGCGTGGAGATATGTTAATGCGGCTGGTAAAGTCAGAAGCGTTATACCAGGAAGCCAAACAATCGGGGTTAGAAAATAATCAAAGTTATATTAAAGAAATCCAAAACTTTAAAATCGGATTGTTAGCCCAACGCTACCTGAATACTTTGCAGGATAAATCTCAAGCGCCAGATTCATTAAATCAAAAATTAAAGGACATCCAGGACCAAAACACCTTATCTGCGGCACGTTCAGCCTACACGGCTAAACAGTTCAAACAACTGAAAAAAGATACTTTTTCCGAGCTTAAAAATAAATATCAGGTAAAACTATCTTTAGATAAGTTAGCCGATGATGCCGTCTTGGCTAAAGGTAACAACTTTACTATTAAATATAATGATTTAATCCCATCAGGCAATCAGCAAGAAACCAGCATTGAAGAGATTAGCAAGAAAGTTAATGAAAGACTGGAAACCATCCTGTTTGCAAGTGAAGCTGAAAACCTTGGCATTGAGGTAAACGATCAAGTTAAAGATTATAGCCATCACCTGCTTACACAATTGTTTCTGGAAAATTTGCAAACACAATGGATTCCTAATGAAAAAATCCTTGTCGACTATTTTCAACGCAATCCGAATTTAGGTTATATCCCTGAACGCCGGCAGATAGGACAAATTGTCGTCGCTGAAAAGGGACTAGCAGAACAATTACGGAAACGCATCCTGGATGGTGAAAGCCTGTTTGAACTGGCCGCAGGATACAGTATTGATCCATACGGTAAACAACATGCTGGCGATATGGGTTGGCTAAAGGAAAACAGCGCTTCACCCGATATTGAAAAAGCACTAAAAAACCTGCCTAATGGGAAAGTGAGCGATATCATCAAGACTTCGAAAGGGTTTCATTTGGTGATGATCGTTGACAGAAAACCAAGTGAACGGAAATCCTTTCCCGCAGTAAAAGATCGGATTAAACGGGCTTTTATTGATGAAAAAATGTCGCCTTATTTGGAGTTGCTACTGGTTAAGCATCCCGTGCGTTGGGAAATTGAAGACACAATGTCACCTGTAGATTTGGAGGGGCTTTAGCCGCGATTTTGTCTGATCTGAGTCCGTGGGTCGCGGCTGAAGCCCTCCTACGAGATGGATCATTTTTTTTGTTATTTCTGCAACAAGGGTAAAACAAGTTTATTAAATGCCTCATCAGAAAACACCCCCTGCTGCATCAAAACGAATTTACCCTGTCGATCAATCACTACCGTATAAGGTAAAGTCCCAAAGGGGTTGCCCCATTTTGATAGTAATGGGTAATAGTCCTCTGGGTCAGCTTGTAATATTGGATAGTTTATACCGACAGTCCGAACGAAATTACGCATTTTTTGTACTTCATCTAACCCAACACCAATAATCTGCAGACCCTTCGCAGCATATTGATCTTGATAACGTATTAAATGGGGAATTTCAATTTGACATGGTCCACACCAGGTAGCCCAGAAATTCAAAATGATGACTTTTCCCTGCCACTCATATAGATTGTGAGAGTTTCCTGCTAGGTCAGAAAGTATTAAAGGCGATAGCTCCCAGGCGTTAGTTATTTTCTTTTTTTCAGGTTCAGCCAAAAGTAAGCAAGGCAATAAGGATATAACTAATAATAAGTAACGCATGGGTAGGATCAAACTGGAATAAAGATCATAAATAACATATTATATAATAACTCTCTAATATAAGTTTCCTGATATAGGTTCCTCTCCCGAAAAAAACATGCTCAGAGTCACTAAAAAAACCATAATCAATGCTATTGTATTCGCTGTTCCGTTAAGCTTTAGCACAATCACCTTCAGCCAAGACCAGCAAAACCAAGCCTTGGATCTTTCTGTATCTGCCGACCACACACAATCTTCTTTATCATCTACACAAGAACCCGTTTATTCTTTGGAACAGGCCGTTGAATATGCCTTGGCCCATAATCCCGATTTGCAAATCGCCCAACAAAGAATTGTGCAGGCAGAAGCCCAACTGGGCGAAGCATTATCCAGCTTTTATCCGCAAGTAACCGCACGTTATTCCTATCAATATACGGAAAATCCCGCCATGGTTTTTACCCATACCATTAACCAGAGGCGGCTGGATTTTAATTCTGACTTCAATCACCCAGGCGGCACGCAAAATTTACGCCCGGAAGTTTTGGCGAATTTTTCTTTATTCCGTGGTGGCCAGGATTATCAACTCAGTAAGGCGGCGGAATTAGGCATTGAAACTGCTGTATTGAAAAAATCCGCTATTCGTAATCGCCTGACCCAAGCTGTCATTTCTGCCTATTATGGTTATTTAGCCACTCAGGAAGCCTATAAAGTTACCGAAAGTTCAATTAAAGCCATATCCAGTGAATTGAAACAGAGCCGTACACGTTTTGAAGCAGGTGATTTGCTTAAATCTGATGTTCTGTCGCTAGAAGTGCAGCTCGCAGAAGCAGAAGATGCAAAAATTCGAGCTAAAAACAATATCGAACTAGTAAAAACCGGCCTAAAAACCTTATTAGGTTTGACCATCGACCAACCTTTAACCATAGGCCAAAATGCCGATTGGCAACTCCCAAGTAGTGTACCTGATTTTTCTGAAATTTTGGACATCGCATTACAACAACGCCCGGAAATTCAAGCTGCCGAAAAACAAATCGCTATCCAGCAGCGTATGCTCAGTGCCGCAAAAGGAGCGCATCTTCCTCGGGCTGATGGTTATGTCAGCTATGGTCAAGATAGCCGGGATGGCAGCTTTTCCTCAAATCGTGATCATGTTACGGCAGGAGTGACGGTTGAAATGGATATATTCTCAGGCTTTGCCACTACTGAACGCATCAATAAAGCACAATCAAAACTGACTGAGATACAGGTAACTAAAAGGCGTATCCAACTTAATATTGAAAATGAAGTCAAAACTGCTTATTTAAGACTACAGGAAGCATTAGTCCGTATTGATATCACCAATGCCGCTATCGCATCAGCTGAAGAAGCAAGGCGCATGGTGAAAGAACAACGTCAGGCAGGGGCGGTGACCGTAACCCGTTATATTGAATCTGAAGTAGCCAGAGACAAATCACATTCTCGCGCTATTGCAGCAAAATTTGATGCCTTAAGGGCAGAAGCTGAATTGAATAAAGCTCAGGGTCTCTGGAGATAAGTTTATCTAAGACCATTTTAATTTTTGCTTTTCCAGCAATAGATGATGCAACCATCTCTGAAAAGTAAAAGTCAGATGCTCGAATACAGAAAGGGCCAGCCCATTGACCCTTATCTTGCCCGTCATTCCGGCAAATAAGGCTTTACTTTTTTCTGTAGAGAGATGAACAATGCCCTGAAATCGGGGTTGCAAATATTGGTATTCAGATTTTTCTGAATCCTGTTTTTTGCACCGGATACTTTGGTACCTTTCTCAACTACTACATCCAGATGCAGCTGGTATCCCACATCAGTGCCTGCCGAATCATTGTCAAAACTAACAGTAAAATTAATATCCTTGTTTATAATGTTGGTATCTGCTACTTCTATCGCTGCAACAGGATCATCGGCCAGAAAAATTCTTTCTTCGAGTCTTTCCAGTGGGCATCTCAAATAAATAGAGCCTGCTCAGAAAGTCAGCATCCGTTTTTCACCCAATCCTATAGCTAACTGAAAATTTAACCGTAAATAGCAAAACAGTAATTTCCATGCTCGCCTCAACTGTAATATAACCCAGACAAGGCTGTTTTTACAAAGCACAAACAAGATCCTTTCCAGGATCAATAGGTTCATCACCAAGAAGATGCTGTTGATCCAGGCGATAGGAACCATCCGCTGACAGAAGAGCAGAAGATTTCAAACAGAAAAAATCTAAAGTACGCTCCCGTGTTGAACATGTTTTTGGTGCACAAGCTCAGATGGGAGGGCATACTGTTAACACGATTGGGATATTACGTGCTGAGGTTAAATTCGGAATGATGAATTTGGTCTACAACGTAGTACGGTTAGGGCAGTTACTGAAACGCGACAGGATAAATGTGCCTGTTGGGGCATAAAATGGCAGAAACGCCTGAAAACAGCCCCAGTTATGGGGCTTGAAACTCTATGAACAGCTAATTTTTCTAAAAAAATATCAGGTGGAAGTTTTGCTGTTAAGTAAAACGTATTTTTAGAGGTGCCCTACATAAGGTTTAAACCTTATGTATTGAAATTAATAGAGGTGCCCTTAATACTTCCAAAATAGTTTATGTCGCTCACACGCCCTGTAACTTCATGTCAAATCGAAGGTAATATTACCATTTGATTGATTTGTCTGACTCAATGGGCATACAATGCAGTTAAGAGAAATGTTGAACTTATGGGGCTACCATCTTGATTGCTAAACCGGTTTGATATGCTTAAACAGGCTTGATACTGAACTTTTTCGTAGATCAGCTAATACCTGACCCGACTTTAGCAATACTCTTATCAAGGAGAGATCAGGATGAAAATCGACTTGATGTACGGCTCTGATCCCAGGAGAGCGGAAGGCTATCCTTTATTACTTGTTGTTTCAGCGGAAAAAATAATTAAATATGCTGCAAAATACCAAGCTATATATATATATTATCATGCTTTCATTGCCTGGCATTCTGGTGGCCGCACCGGAATGTGAAAAATGGATTGCCAAAATGGTATCGACACAAGGCCTGGTAGAAAAGCAAGGCCCTGATCAATCTGATTGGCATCCAGTTCAAAAAGACGAGTATTTTTGTCAGGGCGATAAAATTCGTACAAAAAAACACAGCCGGGCAACGCTTGAACTTGGCAACGAGTCCCTGGTTACCCTGGAACAACGAAGTGCACTGTCCTTTCCTACCCTTGATAAAGGCGCTTTTTCCTGGATACTCGACTTATTTCAAGGTTCCGCCTTTTTTAGAAGCCGCAGTCCACATCAACTCAATATCAACACCCCTTTTGTCAACGCCGTGCATGAAGGCACCGAATTTATGGTCGCCGTTAGCGAGCAACAAACAGAAATTTCCGTTTTCGATGGACGAGTCGCCGCAGAGAATAAGGTTGGGCGAGTGCAAATAGATAAAGGTCAGATTGGGATTGCAAAGAAAGACCAGATTACCCGTGTTCAAGCGCTAACTATTCATCCAAAAGACGCCGTGCAATGGGCTTTATATTATCCGCCAATTATTGATTACCAAAGTCTTGGCTCAATGCCAACGATTCCGGCGATTCAGCAATCACTTAACTTTTATCAGCAAGGCGACGCCTATCAAGCCTTAAGCGCATTAGAAAACATTCCAGAAAAGCAGCAAGACGAACATTATTTTGGCTTAAAAGCCTCACTATTGTTAACAGTAGGCAGTGTTGATGAGGCTTTGCTGGAAATAGAACGCGCTCAACAGCTTGAAGCAACCGGCAGTACCGCTGCAGCGATCAAAGCCATTATTGCTGTGGCCAAAAATCATGGCAATGAGGCCTTGAAATTGGCACAAAAAGCCACTGAGCTAAACCCGAGTTCAGCGGTTGCTAAAATAGCCCTGTCTTACGCCTTTCAAGCCACATTCAAAATTTCCGATGCTCTGGAAGCGACTGAACAAGCCGTAAAATTAGCACCAAACAACGCCTTGGCCTGGGCCAGACTGGCAGAATTACAGTTGTCTTCCGGCGAGCGCAGTGATGCCCTGAAATCGGCACAGAAAGCACAACAGTTAAACCCACAACTGGATCGCACTCAAACCATCCTCGGCTTTGCCTATCTGGCGCAAATTGATATTGACGAAGCAAAAACCGCTTTTAATGAAGCCATAAACCTGAATTCAGCAGACCCGTTAGCTCGATTAGGTTTAGGACTAGCCAAAATTAGAAAAGGCACTATCAAAGAAGGTACACGCGACCTAGAAACTGCGGTTAGCCTAGACCCTGACAATGCCATCATGCGTAGTTATTTGGGTAAAGCCTATTATGAATTGAGGAATGAAGGTTATGCGGCAACTGAATTAGCCATCGCCAAAGAGATGGATCCGAATGATCCTACGCCGTGGTTTTATGATGCCATACTTAAACAAACCACTAACCGTCCCATTGAAGCGTTCCATGATATGAAGAAGGCTATTGAGTTGAATAATAATCGTGGGGTTTATCGGTCTAAGTTGTTGTTGGATGAGGATTTGGCTGCAAGGAGTGCTAGTTTGGGGCGGATTTATAAAGATCTGGGATTTGAGCAGATAGGATTGCTAGAAGGATGGAAATCACAAAATTCAGATCCTTCAAACTATTCTGCTCATCGGTTACTAGCCGATAATTATGCAAGTTTACCTCGGCATCAAATAGCCAGAGTTAGTGAATTACTGCAATCGCAACTTTTGCAACCGCTCAATATTACCCCTGTTCAACCACAATTAGCAGAAAGTAATTTGCTAATTATTGATGGCTTGGGGCCAGCAAGTGCCTCGTTCAATGAATTTAATCCCATGTTTACGCGAAACCAGTTTAACTTGCAGACTTCAGCAATAGTTGGGAGCAATGATACCTATGGCGATGAGGTGGTTCAATCGGGATTATATGATGAGTTTTCATATAGTTTAGGTCAGTTCCATTATGAAACTGGGGGGTTTAGGCCAAACAGCGACCTAGAAACCAATATCTATAACATTTTCTTACAAACGAGAGTTTCTAGCAATTTAAATCTACAGTTTGAATATCGAAGAGAAAACTCTGAAGCCGGTGATCTTAGGCAATTATTTAATCCAGAATTTTTGTTTGAAAATTCTCGTCAAACGTTGGATAAAGATTTAGCAAGGGTAGGGTTTAACCTTCAATTTTCACCAAATATTAATTTACTTGGAAATTTTAGTTATTCAAAATTACTTAGGAAAACTAATAAACCTGGTTCCGAATCAATGCAGCCCTTCCTTAACAGTATAGGAGCAGGTTCCTTACTTCCATTTTTAACCTCAGCATTACCAAATGGATTTAATTCTGTTGCTAAATTTACAAATCGGTTAGAAAATTGGAGTGGCGAACTTCAATTTATTGGAAAATGGGATAAAGTAAACTTAATATCTGGTGTAAACCATATTCATCAATCAAGCCTGAGAGAACAGAACAGATCGACAGTTCTTTCATCATCATTGGATCCGAATTTAGCATCAAACTTAGCATCTACAATACCAAATGAAATTGCTCTAAGAGATTTTGGTATTTCTTCAGCAGATTTGGCACCATTAATTGTTGATGAATTGAAGCCACTTATTCTTGATCGAATAACAGCCACTCTAGAAATGGAAAACTTTACCTTAAATCATACGGTTGGATATATTTATTCGATTTTAAAAGTTTTTGACCAGCTCACCTTTACTCTGGGTGGATCGGTTGATTCTATTGAAAGAGCCAGTTCGTTAGGTGAATCTTTGAAATTTGTTCGAAAATATTTTAGCCCAAAATTTGGTGTTATTTGGCAGCCATTTGATACAACTACTTTACGTGCTGGATGGTTTCAAACCATTAAGCGACCGTTTGCCTCAAGTCAAACATTGGAACCAACACAAATTGCCGGATTTAACCAATTTTTTGATGACCGAAATAATACGCGATCGACACGTTATGGATTCGGTATCGATCATGAATTTACACCCAATTTTACTGTCGGTGGTGAAATTTCATGGCGGAAACTTAAAGTCCCAAGGTTCATTTTTGGTATTGAACCTAGGATCGAATTTTTTGAACAAAAGGAAGAGATTCATCGAGCATATGCATATTGGACACCAACAAAAAATATAGGCTTAGGTGCTGAATATTTTTTTGAGTCCTTCGATCGAGGATCACGCAATATAATTCCGTTAGGTACACCTCTAAAAATGGCCACACATAGAATACCTTTGTCTTTAACCTTTTTTCACGAATTAGGATTCTTTACTAAATTAGCTGCAAATTATATAAACCAGAATGTAACATTAATTGGCAATACAACCGATAGGGGAGAACATGATGATTTTTGGATTTTCGATGCCACTATTGGTTACCGATTACCAAAAAGGCATGGAATTATTAGCTTTGGGGTCAAAAATATTTTTGATAATAGATTCAAATTTCAAGACACTAATTTTAATGTTATTGGTGCTATTGAAGATGATTTATTACCACCTCAGTTTGTACCAGAGCGGGTCATTTTTGGTCGAATCACGCTTGCATTTTAATTTTTTTCTTAAATCGATTTAAAAAATATTTATGCCTTAAGGAGAAAACACATGAAAAACAATAGCATATTAAACTTACAACAAAGTATATTACTCGATATCAACAATCAAGAAAAACTACATCAAGAGGAAAACATTATGAATAACTTAACAAATGATGAAACAATATTCAGTGTAATCAAACAAAACAAATTACTAATTGCATCCGTTTTCGCAATTGGTGTTGGTACTGGCGCCATCATGTTTTCAATTTTTAATGTTAGAGGGGTGATTTGCCAACAGGGTAATGTTGAACAGTGTTTCAATGGGCAGTGCCCCGATAGCTCTTGGCAAGAAAAAAGGCGCCTATTAACAAGATGCCCATCATAATCCGTACCTCGGTACGACACCAAGTAGCCCGTAGGACGGATGCGTAAGTTGGAATAGCGATAGCGTTTTCCGACATTTTGCTGCGACATTGGTGAGAATTGGAAAGCAGACATTTTGCTCTGATATTGATGCGGAATGCGTTATTGGTCCGGTTTGGGAACAGACTTTTTTGCTGCGATATCGGTGGGGAATGGTGGAATGCGCTATCGCTTTTCCACCCTACGCCACCCTACGCCACCCTACGTTGGATGTCTTATTGGTAAGGATTCGGTGCAAGATTTTGGGTATGACATATACTTTGCTCATGCCCAATTATCTTCGTTATCGTATTCCAGGCGGTTGTTATTTTTTTACAGTTAATTTGTTGGAAAGAAATAATACCTTGCTGGTCGATCATATTGATTTACTACGTGAATCGGTACGAGTATGTAAACAAAAACGTCCATTTCATATTGATGCGTGGGTTGTGTTACCGGAACATATGCACTGCATCTGGACATTACCAGCAGGTGATGATGATTTTTCTAATCGGTGGAAAATGATTAAAACACATTTTTCTAAAGGTTTGCCTAAATCTGAAAGACGAACAAAGGTTCGAATTAAACGTGGAGAGCGGGGTATTTGGCAACGCCGCTTCTGGGAACATGCAATTCGCGATGATCGGGACTATGAGAAACATATGGATTACCTCCATTTTAACCCTGTGAAACATGGGTATGTTGATAAGGTTATTGATTGGCCGTTTTCAAGTTTTCATCGCCATGTCAAAAAGGGAACTTATTTGTCTGATTGGGCAAGTTATGACCAGAATGATTTTGCAATGGGAGAAGCATAATTCGTATGACCGATAGGCGCAAGTTGAAATAGCACTAGCGTTTTCCGACATTTTTGCACTAGTATGGAATGACGGAATACGCTATCGCTTTTCCATCCTACTCAATTGTTTAATAAAATTTTAATAATGACCAGACAATAATGGCCTTCCTTATCTGCTTTTAAAAGAGGCTTTACCATGAAAAAATTACAAATTGTTTTATTAACCTTTTTGCTTGGCTGGACAGCAATCAGTTCGGCTGGTGGCTGGAATGTTCATGATTATAACGATTTTTCCTTAACTGATTTTGACACAGTCTCAGAGGCTGTAGACAAAATCAAGGCAACTCTGGAAGATCAAGGTTTGGAAATAGTTGGCGTGATTAACCATGCTGCTAATGCTAAAATCGCGAATTTGGAGTTACCGCCAACACAACTTATTCTGTTTCGTGATAACCGATTAGAAAAAAGACTGTTGCGTAGAAGCTCAACAGTTGGAATTGATTTGCCACAAAAAATGCTCGTCTGGGAGGATCCTAACAGTGGAGAAATAAAGTTGCTATACAATGCCCCCGGTTATTTATCTGACCGACATGATATTAATACCTGGGATCCTTTGCTATATCGCCTGGGTAAAAAGCTAAAGCAATTTGGTAAATTGGAAAACGGCTTGGTAACCATTGATAGTGAATTCTCGGTAGAAGAAACGGTCGAAAATTTAATGGCGGTATTGTTGGATAATGGTTTTTTTATTCCATTTACTTTTGATTTTACGAGCAAATCCTATTTCCGTCATTACCGGAGACCCGCACAATTAATTGTTTTTGGTAATCCTAAAGTGGGTACGCCGTTAATGCAAAACCAGCAATCTATCGGTGTAGATTTGCCACAAAAGTTTTTGGTTTGGGAAGATAGAGAAGGTCAGGTTCATATTACCCATAATGACCCTGTATTTTTGGGAAAACGTCATGGTCTGCAAGGGTTAGATACCATGTTGGGTAAAATTGGCAAAAGATTGGCGCAATTAGCAGCTGAAGGTGGAACAAAGTAGTCACTAGGGTGGACAACGTTTTTCTTGCCCTCAGGATTAATAAAACCCCGACCATGGTTTTTCATTACGAGGAGCGATAAACAATGCAACAAGATATTATTATTGGACTTAAGAAAGTCCCTTTTTTATCGCAGGAGTCCGACGAATCAATCAATGAGCTGTCAGAACACGCAAAAATGGCGGGGTTTCCAAAACGGACTTTCATTATTACTGAGGGCGACGATACCAATTGCTTATTCATCTTGCTGTCGGGTAAGGTGCGGGTTTTTTCAAGTGATG
>JAUXDP010000148.1 GCA_030618325.1 Methylococcaceae bacterium
TGAAATTACTGAAACTGCAGTTATTGAGAATTTTGAAAAAGCAAGGCAAATGATACTAAATATCAGAGCCTTAGGTTGTCGCTTTGCGTTAGATGATTTTGGAACTGGGTTTTGCTCCTTCAACTACCTCAAGTCATTTCCAATTGACTACATAAAAATTGATGGCCAGTTTCTGAAAAATATTGCAAACGATGAGACCGATCGGATATTGGTCAAGGCTATGTGTGACATAGCAAAAAAACTGGAATTGAAAACGATAGCGGAATATATAGAAACACTCGAAGTTCTCAATGTTGCCAAAAAGCTGGGAGTTGATTTTGGGCAAGGTCACTTATTCGGCCAGCCTATCCCTAATATATTGGAAAAAAATGTCCTCAAAGTTTCTGGTATGACTTTATCTGATAGCCCAATATTAAGAACCATCCAGAAATAATTTGAACTTCTCTTGTCTTAATTTCTGTCCATTCTGGGTGGTTTTCCAATCACAACAACCGCACTCTAGTATTGCTAATCTCGTGGTTTTACACGAGCAGAGCGACCGAACCTAAATTCAGAATAATCCATAAAGTTTCTTAATATTCCTAATTAAAGTTTGTGGCCGCTAGAAAAAAAAAGAGAGCAATCAGAAAGCCAAGAAAGGCGAAAAAAAACCAGACAAGCAACACGTTTGGTCGCTGGTTTAAAAAGCTGCTTTTTGGTGCCTTTGTAATCCTGGCTTTTTTGTTCCTGAGTTATACAGGTTATCTGGATTATAGCTTGCGTGAGAAATTTGAAGGTCGGAGATGGGCGATACCCGCTAAAGTGTATGCTAGCCCAACAGAACTGTACTCAGGCTATCACATCACTGCAACGCAGTTTGAAAAATTATTGCAACAATTACATTATCGGCTGGACTATCAGTTAGCATCACCTGGAAGCTACTACAAACAAGGGTCGCAAATTAATGTCAAAACCCGAAGGTTTAGATTTTGGGATGCGGAGCAGAAATCACAAAGTATTAGGATCAATTTTTCCTCAGGCAGAATTAGCAACATTATTGATCTGGTAAGTACTTATCCTGTTGCTATCGTACGTATGGATCCAGTGCAAATTGCTAGCTTTTATCCGACGCGAAAAGAAGACCGAGTGCTAATCAAACTTGAGCATGTGCCTGATAGTCTGGTTCATGGACTTTTAGCCACAGAGGATCGAGATTTTTATCAGCATTTTGGTCTTTCCCTACGTGCCATAGCACGAGCGACGCTAGCAAATATCAGGGCAGGCAGTATAGTTCAGGGCGGTAGTACTATCACTCAGCAGTTAATCAAAAATTTTTATTTAACATCGGAAAGAAGCTGGTGGCGTAAAATCAATGAAGCGCTTATGGCGCTAATTTTGGATTTTCACTATAGCAAGGACGAAATCCTTGAGGCTTACCTCAATGAAGTTTATTTGGGGCAGGATGGTGCCAGCGCTGTGCATGGTTTTGGACTGGCGAGTGAATTTTATTTTGGTCGTCCGTTACAAAATTTACCTTTGTATCAAGTTGCGGCGTTGGTTGCGCTAGTCAGAGGGCCTTCCTATTATGATCTTCGACGTTACAACAAACGTGCTATCAGCCGAAGAAATCTGGTTTTGGATAAGATGCATGAACAGGGCTTTATCACTCTAAAGCAAACGGCAGAAGCCAAACGGCAAAAACTGGATGTCATTGCCTATACACACCGTGCTGTGAATCGATATCCCGCATTTATAGATCTGGTTCAACGCCATCTTAGACAAGAATATCGAGAGGATGATTTAACTTCAGAGGGGCTGCGGATTTTCACTACTTTAGATATCCGGGTACAAAATGTTCTGGAACAAACACTCGAGGCTAAGCTTAATGAATTAGAAAAGCGGCCTAAAAGCAGCAAACTGGAAGCTGCAGCCGTAGTAACCCGAAGAGAAAATGGTGAAATAGCTGCGCTTGCAGGCGGGCGAAATAAGGGCAATGCTGGGTTTAATCGAGCTTTGGATGCAGTGCGTCCCATTGGGTCATTAATTAAGCCAGTGGTATACTTGACCGCATTGGAATATCCGGAGAAATACACGATTATTTCTCGAGTAAGTGACCGCTCATTTCGATTGAAGGGAAAAAAGGGTAAGATTTGGGCGCCTCGAAATTATGATCGCAAGGAACATGGTGATGTTCAATTGCACACTGCCTTGGCACAGTCCTATAATCTCGCTACTGTTAGAGTTGGTTTGGATGTTGGTGTCGCACGAACAGCTAAAACGTTGCGCAATTTAGGTGTTACTCGACACGTAAATTTGTTTCCATCATTGTTGTTAGGTGCATCGCCATTAGCTCCCATTGAAGTTACTCAAATGTATCAGACTTTGGCTGGTGATGGGTTTGCAACGCCGTTACGATCGATTCATGCGGTAATTTCTTCTGAAGGTGAGGTGTTGCAGCGTTATCCCTTTACCATAAGGCAAGTGGTTGACCCTGCGGCTACCTATATTACCAATAGCATTTTGCAGGAGGTAATGCGTGAAGGAACAGGCCGTTCAGCCTACTTGCATTTACCTAAAAGACTCAATCTGGTTGGCAAAACCGGTACTACCAACGCCCTTCGGGATAGCTGGTTTTCAGGGTATAGTGGAGATTATCTCTCGACGATTTGGGTGGGTAGAGATGATAATAAACCAACGGGCCTGACAGGATCCAGTGGGGCTTTGCAGGTCTGGATTTCATTGATGGGCCATATCGCCAAGCAATCAGTGGATTTGATTGCCCCGGATAATATTGAAATGGTCTGGATTGACCCAGAAAATGACCTGTATGCTAATGAACAGTGTGCTGGAGCAAAGCAATATCCCTTTATCGCTAATTCTGCTCCCGTACAAAATTCGCCTTGTATTAACTCTCCGATTAACCAAGTAAAGGAATGGTTTGATCGATTATTAGAAAAAAACGTATGGTAAGCAAAAATATGAAAATAAAATATTTTACATTTTGGTTCTTATTGTCTTCAGGTGTTTTTGTTAATACCTGTTTTGCAGCAGAACAACCTGTCGAGCAATTCAAGGCATTTATAGCCAAGGTTAATACTCTTGTTGCTGATGTCAAGCAGGTTTCAATTGATCAGTATGGCCATCCCACTCAAACCAGCTATGGAATATTTTACTTGCAACGGCCAGGAAAATTTCGTTGGAATTATCATAAGCCTTTTATTCAGCAAATAGTGGGTAATTCTGACAAAGTCTGGTTTTACGATGCTGACTTGCAACAGGTGACCATTAAAAAAATAGATCAGTCACTTGGTTCCACGCCCGCCTTGCTCTTGAGCGGTGAAGTATCCTTGGAAGAAAATTTTATCATTCATAATCAGGGTGAGAATGAAGGCTTGCAATGGATAAAGCTGATGCCTAAAAATGAGGAAAGTGGTTTCAAATATATATTGATAGGTATGGAAGACGGTAAGCTGGGAGGCATGGAGCTGAATGATAACTTCGGTCAATTAACACGAATCTATTTTACCAAACTTAAACTTAATGGTGTGATTAAGCCAGATACATTTGAATTTAAGGCACCGGAAGGTGTCGATGTATTTTCCGATCAGTAGTGACTGAAATATTGACAAAACCTTTAGCTGACCGGATGCGGCCAGGGTTGCTTGAGGATTTTTCAGGCCAAGACCACTTGTTAAAGCCTGGAAAACCCTTGTATGAGGCGGTTGATAAAGGTCATTTACATTCCATGATTTTCTGGGGGCCGCCAGGAACTGGAAAAACCACCTTAGCACGAATGATCGCAGGTCATTCTGATGCAGAATTTATGCCAATTTCTGCGGTTCTTGCCGGGGTAAAGGACATTAGAGCGGCTGTTGCCGAAGCTAAAATTATTCAAGAACAACTGAATCGTCGAACCATATTATTTGTTGATGAGGTGCATCGATTTAATAAATCCCAGCAGGATGCTTTTCTACCCCATGTTGAAGACGGCACTATTTATTTCATTGGTGCAACCACAGAAAATCCTTCATTTGCTTTAAACAACGCTTTGTTGTCTCGCGCTCGCGTTTATGTGTTGAATGCATTAACTAGTGATGATTTACTTAAAGTGCTGGATACGGCTCTGATTGATGAACAGCGCGGCTTGGGGGCGTTGAACTTGAGCATGACCGATGCGATTAAGGAGCAATTTTCTAACGGGGCCGATGGTGATGCCCGGCGATTATTAAATCTGTTGGAGATTGCTGCAGAATTAGCGGTGGCGGGTAATAGTCAAATAATTACCGAGCAAATCAGTAATGAAGTGCTGAGTGGGGGCGTGCGTCGTTTTGATAATCAGGGAGAAGAATTTTATAATCAGATTTCAGCACTCCATAAATCGGTACGAGGCAGTTCACCAGATGCTGCATTATATTGGTTTTGTCGCATGATTGATGCGGGATGCGATGCTTTATATCTGGCCAGACGTATTGTTCGCATGGCTTCTGAAGATATAGGTAATGCCGACCCTAGAGCATTGCAATTGTGTGTGAATGCCTGGGAGACTCAGGAACGTCTGGGGAGTCCCGAAGGTGAATTAGCCTTGGCTCAGGCTGTCGTTTATTTGGCCAGTGCGCCAAAAAGCAATGCGGTTTACATGGCATATAATGCTGCAATGCGCGATGCTAAAAATAGTGGCAGTCTTCCGGTTCCGGTACATTTGAGAAATGCTCCGACAAAATTAATGAAGTCACTGGATTATGGTAAGGCTTATCGCTACGCACATGATGAGCCGGATGCTTATGCGGCGGGCGAAAATTATTTTCCTGAACCATTGGCAGGTGCGGCCTATTATCATCCCGTGGCGAGAGGATTGGAGATTAAAATTGCAGAAAAATTAAAACATTTACGGGAATTGGATAAAATAGCAGCCAAGAAATAATTACGGCAATTTAACAGCGATCATTCGGACACTATTTACAAATAACTATGGACTTAAAATTCCTGGATTTTGAACAACCCATTATTGAGCTAGAAGCCAAAATTGGAGAACTCAGACACGTCGAGTCTGAAAATGACATTAATATTTCCGATGCTTTAAAACAATTGGAAGATAAATGTCAAATTTTGACAGAAGATATTTTTTCCAATCTAAGTGACTGGCAGATGTCCCAAATCTCACGTCACCCGGGAAGACCTTATACTCTGGATTATATTGATTTAATGTTTACTGATTTCCATGAATTGCATGGTGATCGTGCTTATGCTGACGATCCTGCGATAGTTTGTGGTCTGGCTCGCATGGAAGATCATCCCATTATGGTTATTGGTCACCAGAAAGGCAGGGATACCAAAGAAAAAATTCACCGCAATTTTGGTATGCCGAAGCCAGAAGGCTATCGTAAAGCACTTCGAGTAATGAAATTGGCGGAGCGTTTCAATTTGCCAATAATTTGCCTGATTGATACCCCCGGAGCTTATCCTGGAATTGGTGCAGAAGAACGTTGTCAAAGTGAAGCCATCGCCAGAAATTTATTCGAAATGGCAAAACTACGGACGCCAGTTATTAATATAGTTATTGGTGAAGGTGGATCTGGTGGAGCTCTGGCAATTGGCGTAGGAGATCGTTTGATAATGCTCGAATACAGTACTTATTCTGTGATCTCGCCCGAAGGTTGTGCATCTATTCTTTGGAAAAGTGCTGAAAAAGCACAGTTAGCTGCTGGCGCAATGGGAATAACATCTGATCGGATCAGAGAGCAAGGTTTTGTTGATGAAGTGGTGAGAGAGCCTTTAGGTGGAGGGCATCGAGACTTTCAAACAACAGCTTCGAGCTTACAAGAAGCATTACTTAGGCATTTACAAGAATTAAAAAAAGTTAAAATCGATGACTTGTTAGTCAAACGTTATGATCGCATCATGGGTTTTGGTTCATATACGGAAGAACCAGTTAAGAAATAGTTTTGTAATGGAATTTGAGCCCAGAATTAACTGGATGTTCTGAGCAAAGTACATCCACTTATGGCGCTTTTGATATGCAGCTGTTAACCGAAAAAAAAGTTGGCATTGAAACAGCTTGCAAATCAGCAAATCAGGTTTTTGTTGCCTTCAGTGGCGGTGTTGATTCACATGTATTGCTACATTTATGTGCTTCATCGGTAGCTCTAAAAAATAAACTAACTGCTGTTTATGTACATCATGGTCTGCAAAAACAAGCTGACTATTGGGCTAAACATTGTGAAGCAATTGCCATGCAACTGTCAGTTTCCTTCAGTATGTTGTCTGTAGATGCCAGGCAAAGGCCAGGAGAAAGTCCTGAAGAAACTGCTCGAAATCTACGCTATCAAGCATTACAGCCTTTGCTTGATGAAAACGATGTGTTGCTGGTGGGGCAGCATCGAGAAGATCAATTGGAAACGGTGTTGTTGCAGTTGTTTCGTGGAGCTGGATTAGCAGGATTAGCGGCAATGCCCGAAAAAGCTTCTTTCGGTAAAGGTTCTTTGCTAAGACCATTGCTCGATATTCCCCAGCAAGAGATTAAGGCTTACGCGGTAGAGCATAAATTAAATTGGATTGAAGATCCTAGTAATTTTGAGAATGACTTTGACCGAAATTATTTACGTAATAACATTATTCCGTTAATCAAAAAGCGGTGGCCGGCAGCTGATAAAACGGTATTCAGGTCAGCCAAGC
Source organism: Methylococcaceae bacterium (assembly GCA_030618325.1). GTDB lineage: Bacteria > Pseudomonadota > Gammaproteobacteria > Methylococcales > Methylomonadaceae > JALSJK01. The sequence continues at coordinate 6,652 of JAUXDP010000148.1, forward strand.
ACTGCGCTCAGGCGCAGCAATTGATTAGCCGGCAAACTGAAAGCTTGTTCCCTGCTGTTTATAATGTCCAAGATGGTACTTTGTCGATAGTCGAATTACATAAGTTGGGTAACTATGAGCAGACGTTAGTCATCAGGATGTGGTTGTGTAAAACAAGGCAAAAAAATCCTTCAGAACAGTTGATAAGACAAATAAGAGAAAAGCTCATGCCGTCTCGCCAAGATGGTAATGCTCAGCTGCAATGGCAGCACTATACTATTCGGAAATATCAGGATAAACTTTATTGTCTGCCAAATGCCTCGACTATCGATTACAGCGAAAAACTAATTTGGCCTTCTGGCCTGAGTGTTTTGCATTTACCCAAAAATGGTTTCGTACAAATCACCCCGGCCTCATCCGGGATCGATGCGGAGCTTTGGCATAAATCTGCACAGATAGAAGTGCGATATCGGCAAGGTGGCGAATCCATTTATTTGCCAGGACGTGAAGGGCGGCATCAGTTGAAAAAATTATTCCAGGAAGCTTCTATCCCGTCCTGGCAAAGAGAAAATGTGCCTTTACTGTTTCTGGATGACAAGTTGGCTGTGGTTGGTAATCATTGGATTAGTGCAGAATTTTATGCCGAGCAGGGGGAGGGAACTTGTTTTAATTTTCATTGGCTGAAACCTGAACTACAAAAAAATTATATGAAAGGCCATGACGAAGACTCCATTGTCGATTAAAATAGTCTGTTTATTTCTGATCTAGACATTACTGCCAGGCAAAAGCACATTTAACTTCATGACAAAATATATTTTCATCACGGGTGGCGTGGTTTCTTCGCTAGGTAAAGGAATTGCAGCATCATCCCTTGCCGCAATATTAGAAGCGCGAGGATTGAATATTACGCTGACAAAACTGGATCCTTATATTAATGTAGATCCAGGCACCATGAGCCCGTTTCAGCATGGTGAAGTATTTGTTACTGAGGATGGTGCGGAAACAGATCTGGACTTGGGTCATTATGAGCGGTTTGTTCGAGCCACTATGGC
>JAUXDP010000159.1 GCA_030618325.1 Methylococcaceae bacterium
ATTTGAGCCGTTATGTTATTTTTGTCGTTAATCGACAGTGTATTTCTACAGGATAAATTGTTTTGCGTCAATACTTTTTGTTATTGAACTACAAAACAAATAATCTGGAGAAAGAATATGTTTGAAATTGCAGAACTTGCTCATGGCCAGGATAAGGCAGAATATAATTATCGAGTGGCTGTTTTAAGGGCTCAGTCGCTGAATATTCAGCGAGAACTAAGCGATTAAGATTCCCCTATTTTAATTCTTAATTTCCGGTTTTATGTGGGGGTAGAGTTGGCTGTTCTCTATAACGCAATAAATCATCTATCGTATCAACATCCCATTGTTCCGAAAGCTCAAAATAATTTAGATTTTTTTTTGAAATACGGGTGCGAGTTATCGGTAAAACGAGGGAAGTACTCCAGGGTATTTTTGTAAACAATTGTTCTTGTGGCCGGTCGAGTCCAATCAATACGTAGCCACCATCTTCAGCAGGTGCCAAGACGATTTGATTGTTGTTAAGTTCTGATAGCGCCTCCTGCAAATCACTCTGGGTTAATGAAGGGCAATCACAACCTATTAAGACGGCCTTTTTATATTCTTTAAGTGTTGTCGTAAAGGCATGATGCATGCGTGCGCCAAGGTCACTACCTTGTTGGGTTTGTAAGGGAAAATTAAAATTAGTGCCCGCCTGTTGGAAATAGGGGTGTTGTGTCGATGGGCTACACCAAAGCTGAACAGGACATAATTCAGAATCATTGGCAAGGCGGAAAATATTTTCACTTAATTCAATATGTACCTGTGTTGCTTGTTCCTGGCTTAGAGGAGGTATTAGGCGAGTTTTAACCTGGCCAGGAATAGGTGCCTTGCAAAAAATAATTAATACTGAATTTGGGTAGTGATAAGCCATGCTTATCTTTGTCTTAATGCTTTAAAGGGTAACAATAGCAATTTCATAAAGCTTAATTCTGACGCTTCAGTAAATTTTTTAAGGCCAATATCCATAGACTGTTGAGGTTGTTCCGGCTTTGCAGTGTAGGTTCCACATAACCGATCCCACCAGGAAATTGAAAAACCATAATTGCTATCAGTTTCTTTGACAATTGTGGAATGGTGAATGCGGTGCATATCGGGTGTAATGAGCAGCCAGCGCAACTTTTTATCGATACCTAAAGGAATGTTAACATTGCTATGATTAAACGTGGCGGCACCATTTAAAATAATTTCAAAAGCAATGACGGCAATCGGATTAGCGCCAATTAGAAAAATACAGAGTATTTTGTAAAACATTGACAGTGCAATTTCCAGTGGGTGAAAGCGTACTGCTGTGGTTGCATCAAATGCCAGGTCGGTATGATGGATCTGGTGTAATCGCCATAACACAGACCATTTATGAGAGAGGATATGTTGCAGATAAATTGCAAAGTCCAGGAATAATAGCGTGATAATTATTGCCAGCCAGTCAGGTGTTGTGAACCAGTTTAATAGGCCCCAATTATTTTGTATTGCCGTTATTGCAGCTAAGTAAGCCAGCCCCCCAATGGTCAGGCGCATGATGACCATATTCAGTATCGCAAGTCCAATATTGATAGGCCAGCGTTGTTGGCGTGTTAATGTAAAACTGCGCCGGGGGCTAAAGTATTCCCAGCAAATCATGAATAGAAAAATGCCTAATGACGCGCCTAGTCGGATGATGTCTTCCAAAATATTCCCCTTGAATAGAGTTGGGCCAGGGTTTCAGGATTGCAGCCAAAAAAATAAAGTAACCGCAGCCACCACATTAGCAGAATCGTTCGGGTTATACCAAACTGTTTCCAGCGGCGACTTGACGTAGTGACTTTTGCTTTTAGACATATAGGCGGGTTGTATAATTTCAGTTGTTTACAAATAGCAATATCTTCCATAAGCGGAATTTCAGGAAATTGTCCGGCTTGATTGAAAAGTTGTTTCTCAATGAATAATCCCTGGTCACCTGTGCTGATTCCGGTTAGTCTGGAACGCCAATTCATGAATTGTGCAATCGCCCGAAATATCCTGTGTGTGTCGGACAGCTGAATATCAAATCTTCCCCATTGCTTATTTTTCGATATTTCTCGCTCAATAAGTACCAGGGCATCAGTCGGCAAATAAGTATCGGCATGCAGAAATAATAATATCTTTCCGCTAGCTGCTCGCGCACCTGCGTTCATTTGTTTGGAACGTCCTCTAGGGCTTTTAATGATTATATCGGCCAGGGGCGTAGCAAGAGTAACTGTATTATCCTGGCTACCGGCATCAACGATAATAATTTCCCCATGTTTTCTGAAAATTTGCAGGGCAGATAAAAACTTTTCTATCCCTAAAGCCTCATTCAGTACAGGGGAAATAATAGAAAATTTCACAGCTAATGGTTGCTTGAATATTAACCAATGTTTGCCAAGGATGGATGTGTTATTTCAATTTCAGAAATTGATCGACCAGGCCCTGGAGGTGAGTAGTGTCGATATCGAGAGAGGGTGATATGATTTATAGGCCCTATGATTTGTTCCAGGTCTTGTAGTCGTAGCCCTTGTTGGAGAAGATAGACTATATAATTGTGTCTGAGCGCTTCACCAGTATATGTTTCAGGGTGGGGTAGGCCGGAATCAGCAGCAAGGCAAACCAAAAAAGCGGCAAGATCTTCAGCTGTCATGGTCTGATTGGTATTCCAGAGTGGGCAAGGGGATGAATGCTCGAACATCGAGTGAATGGCGGAGTTAATAGGAACTAAGCGGGGATTTTCTCCAGTGATTGATAGCATGTTGTTTGGGTAATCAAAATCATCGGCTTCAATCATTGCCGCTTCATCCAGTGTTAATCCGCTCAGTAGCAAAACGAGTAATTGTTTGCCTTTCAAGCTGGAAGAGAGATATAACTGATGTAGGGTTTCAGGAGAAAATTCTGTTTCCATTGGCCGTTCCAAAGCATAATTTGTTTGTTTTTCTAATGCGTTGGGGCGTTGTTGCTGAACTAATGCTTCGCCAGGTATTTGATTATGAATATGGACTCCAGGTACAGTAATTGGCCCAGGTTGATTCCCCGTGCGGGTTAGAAATTCAGCAATCCAGATGCTAAATAAACCTAGAAGGAATGAACCTCCAAGGGCAATGAGTGCATCACGCATATAATTTGGGCTGATGGGATCTCGTGGAAGATAGGCGCGGTCAATTACGTCAACCTGAGGGTATTTTGTGTCTTGTTTGGCCTCAAGTTTAAATAATCGTTCCTGGGTTTCCCGATGTATTAATTCAAGGCCTTCGAGATCTGTTTTTAAAGCATCATGCTCAGCAAACCTGGAACTGAATTGACTGGCTTGCGCTTGATGCATGCTGAGCTGTTTGTTTATTGAAGCTACAGATTGTCTTGCTGCGCTATAGGCTTGTTGTGCTTCAGCTTGAACAATATCCTTTCCCCGGTTACGCAAACTGTTTATTCTGGTTTCCAGTTTTTCCAGTTCCAAAGGGATAAATTTTAATGAAGGACGCAATTTAATGTAGTCCTTGGTAAACCGCCTTTCCATTTCTGATATTTGTTCCCGCAATTCCTGGGCACGGGTTTCCAATGCGCTTATAGTTCTTTGATCTTCCTGTGGAACTACGGCCTGACCTTGGATAATTGCATTGTTGATAGCGTCAAGCCGAGCTTTTGTTTTTACTTCCTCTTCACTGGCTAAGTTAAGTGATTCATTTAATCCTTTTAGACGCGCCAAAGCCTGGTTTTCTTCGCGCTCTGTGGAACTGATATGGTGAGATAGTCGAAACTGATCCAGTTCAGTACGTTTTGACTCAACTTTTTCACTGAGACTTTGGAGTTCATCTTGAATGATTTTATGAGTAGTCCCTGTTGATTGTTCGGTATCCTTGGATCTGAAATTCAGATAGACATCAATCCAGGTGTTAATGAGTAACGGTAGAATTTCAGGTGTTGGGCCTTCAGCAAACATCTTAACCAGATTAGTTTCTGCGACCGGCTTTACATTCAACATCTGACGAATATCAGGGACTGACAGGGTGATATTTTCAGTTTGTTGCAATTTTCTGGCAGCTTCGGCAAGTATTTCTGATCCTAGCAAGAGTTGCTTTTGTATAGCGACGTGCTCAACGCCCGTTCCTTGCATATTTGGGTTTAGAGAATTTTTTTTCCCGATATATTGGTCTGCAGCAGTCTTTGCCACTGTGAGTAAAGTCGCGCTACTGCGAAAAACAGCTGGGCGGCTAAAATTGTATGCTTGACTAATCAATGTGGCTAGCAGGAAAATAATACTAAAAGTTTTAAATCGGTGTGACCGATACCAGGGTTCTTGCCAGTGAGGAGGTGGGAAGTTATGCTCCTGATGAGGAAAAATCTCTATTTGTGGTGGTGGATACTGTTCCATGGTCTATATATGAATAGTTAGCAGCAACTGTTAGTATTGCTATCTTTAAATTCACCACCCTTGGTTTCCGAGGCAAGTCTGATAACTCCTTCAGGATCATCTAACCAGGGTGTAGGCGTTGTTTCCTGGGCTGGGATAATACCGATAAAGTCATTGCCATAAGACCCCTCCGTTAGCAATTTGAAGCTGCGTTCACAAACGGCCATTCTCTGACCACGATAATAAACATGGCCTTCATCGTCAAAAATTTTAGAATAAGGGCCACGGTAGATGACGGCATGCCCTTTATCCATGCATGAGGTGTCCTGTGGTTTAATAGCAGTTATAGTGACAGAACGAAACTCTATGTTTTCGACAACTTGCCAGGGTTGATTTTCCCATTTGTCATATTTTACCGCAACAAAACCTGCATCAATAAATGTCTGGAGAAAGTCATGCTCTTGTAATGCACCGGAGATACAACCACTCCAAAGTTGTTGGTCTTGCTTTAAGTGTTCGGGGACTTGTTCATCACTGACGATATCTGAAATAGCAACTCGGCCACCGGGTTTGGTAACCCGAAAAATTTCCTTAATAAGTTGATCTTTGTCACTGTCATGAACCAAGTTCAATACGCAATTGGAAATCACCAAATCAACAGAATTATCTTTTATCAGTGGGTTTTTATGGCGTTGATTCTCCTGCCAGGCACGCAGGGCAATAATATCTTCAGAATTTTGTATCGGATTAGCTTGCAAATGCTCATCCATAGCCGCTAAATCCAAAGCTAGATCCTGAATTTGGCCTTTAATAAATTCGACCCGATCAGAACCCAGTTTACTTGCCATTTCTGATTGGTATTTTCTGGACAATGACAACATATCATCGTTCATATCAACGCCTATGACTTTACCTTGATCGCCCACTAGTTGGGCCGCCATGTAACAAATTTTTCCAGAGCCAGAACCTAAATCCAGAACGATATCATTTTTCTCTACATACCGCGAAGGATCACCGCAGCCATAATCTTTGTCTATGATTTCCTTAGGGAGAAGTTTAAGCAGGTTCTGGTCGTAATCTACAGGACAGCATAAGTCGGCTTGAAGAGATTCGGCGCCCTCAGAATAGCGTTCGAGAACACCAGTTTCAATAGTCATAAATACTCCTTAGGAATTATCTGGATTTTTGATTAAATTTAAATGTGTATGGGGTACAAATAGGATGTGGTGAGACACGCTACCATTTGCACAATGCAAAATACACTAGTTAGTTTCCGTTATTATACCTATATACGGTGTATTCTTAATGCAAAAGGTATTGCACGGATGTAGTGAGGTAGAAAAGGGGTGGTATTTTTGAGGGGAGCTGCAAGACGACCAAACATGGGTTTGGTCGCCTGGGTTTACAGTAATTACTTGTTTCTTAGGGCATCTCTAATTTCAGTCAACAAAACTTCTTCTTTTGATGGGGCAGGTTCTTCAGCAGCCTCTTCTTCCTTCTTTTTCATATGGTTCATTACTTTAACAGCCATGAAAATAGCAAAGGCAACGATTAAAAAATCGATAATAGATTGAACGAATACGCCATATTTGATCATGACAGCAGGAACATCTCCTGCTGCTTCTTGTATGGTAACTGCCAGATCGGAAAAATCAACTCCACCGAGTGCAACGCCAATCGGAGGCATAATGATATCTTTGACAAACGAGGATACAATTTTTCCAAATGCTGCACCAACGATGATTCCCACCGCCATATCGACAACATTACCTTTGATCGCAAATTCTTTAAATTCTGATAGCATTCCCATATTATTTTTCCTCTTTTATGGTAATAAAAATTTTTCCACATTTGAAACTCATTTGTGGAAATAAAAGGACAGCTAAGTTATCAAATTCCCCGCTACATATTGGATTTCTGGAACACAAAAATCAGGGTTCTAAGAGTTTAACTTGAAAACTGTATGTTAAATGAGAAGAAGTCCCCCCATTTCCTTCATTATATAGTGGTTTTGTTTGAGAGTAAAAAATTTTAGCTCCCCTCATTGTCATGTGGCAATTTTTGTAAGTGATATAAAATCAATAGCTTGCGCTATACGTCGTGTGCAAATGAATTTTCTAGGATATTTTACCTCCACAACTGCTTCCTTGGCCTGCCGTACAAGCGTAGCAATGTTGGCGCACAGTGATGGCCTGGTTACTGAAAATTGTTTTGCTAAGTTCTGTTAGATGGGTTTTCGTTTTTGAAGTTGTTCCAAGGGGTAACGCTAGCATTTGATTAAAATCGCAGTCATAAGCATAGCCTTGCCAATCAATACTCAGTGTATTGCGACACATGAGATCCTGGATATTTTCTGCTCTGAAGTTATCACGCAGCAATTGTAAATAACTATCAAATTGGCCTTTGCTGATCAAAGTGCTGCCAAAACGTTGGATGGGTACGTTGGTCATGGCAAAGAGCTGATTAAAAACTATATTAAAATGTTCCTGTAAAAATTCATGGTAAGCAGTTTCCAGTTCCAATTGGTCTGGTGGTAATGCCGCCCCTTGAGGGTTAAAAACCAGATTAAGCTGAAGTTTGCTATTGGGTTGTCCGTAGCCCAGGTTGTTGAGTTTCTTTAATGCTGAAATGCTTTTTAAAAAAACACCTTTACCTCGTTGCTTGTCAACATTATCTTCCAGATAGCAAGGCAGGGATGCACAGATTTCCACCTCAGAATCTGCCAGGAAGCCAGCAAGATATTCATAATCCACTTCTTCAAGAATAACCAGATTACAACGGTCTATGACTTTGACATC